>JAFUJG010000165.1 GCA_017468215.1 Clostridia bacterium
CGTTCCCGTGCTTGCCATGGGTTTACACGATGTGGTAATTTCTGCAAGTCCTGAGGGTATTTTAGTATCTGACAAGGAACAATCCAGCTATATAAAGCCTTTTGTTGATAAAATTGACCAGCAAATTATGTTTGCGGAAAAATCCTGGGGCAGCTTCAGAGTTCTTGAAGTTGAAGAAGAAAGCCTGACAATCAAGGTTACGCTTAATGCAGGTAACTCCATGAACTATCACTGCCACAAAAACCGTGACGAGGTTTGGGTAATAATATCCGGTGAGGGCAAAACAATAGTTGACGGAATGGAGCAGGAGGTTCATGTTGGTGATATTGTTGCTATGCAGGCAGGCTGCCGTCATACAATAATAGCAAAAACAGAGCTTAAGCTTATTGAAGTACAGCTTGGCAAGGAGATTGCAGTTTATGATAAACAGAAATTCCCTATTGAATAAACCTTTTTTGTTGAAACCCTCAGGTAAAAACTATCTTTGGGGCGGAGACAGATTAAACTACGATTTTTCAAAAAATATAGATATGAGTCCTCTGGCGGAAACCTGGGAATGCTCAACACATCCTGACGGACCAAGCTTTGTTGCAAGCGGTGAGTTTGAGGGGAAAAGCCTTATTGATGTATTAAAAGAGCATCCTCAGTACCTTGGCGAGCATCCTAATACAGACGGTGAGTTACCGATTCTTATTAAATTTATTGATGCCAAGAAGGATTTGTCCGTGCAGGTTCACCCAAATGATGAATACGCCATGAAAAACGAAGGCGGTCAGATGGGTAAAACCGAGGTGTGGTATGTTCTTGATGCAACAGAAGACGCTAAGCTTGTTTACGGACTCAAGCACGATGCCAATGTTGAAGACTTTAAAAAGAGCATTTATGAAGGCACTTTTGAAAAATTCTTGCAAACTGTCAGCGTGAAAAAAGACGACCTGTTTTTTATTGAAGCAGGAACAATTCATGCGATAGGTGCGGGCACTTTGATTGCCGAAATACAGGAGAATTCCAATCTAACATACAGATTGTACGACTATAACCGCCGTGACAAAGACGGAAATCTGCGTGAATTGCATGTTGATAAAGCTTTAGCTGTGGCAGATTTAAGTGCTGCAAAAGAACCTACACAGCCTCTTAGAGTTCTCCGATATCGACCCGGATGTGCGACAGAAATGCTTTCGAGATGCAGATATTTTGAATTGCACAGAATGATTATCAATACAGAACGTTCCAGGCAGCTTGTAGGTTATCAGGCCGATAGGTCTGGATTTAGAGTTCTTCTTTGCTTTGAGGGTTGCGGTTGCATTAATTTTGATAATGAATCTATAAGCTTTTTCAAAGGTGATTGTATATTTGTGCCTGCGAATTCAGTAAAACTGAAAATTCACGGAAAAGCACAATTTCTTGATGTAAGAGGTTAATTATTATTTTCCGAAAGGGGAATTGTTATGGAAGAAAAATTACTTAACTTATATAACAGTTGGGTGGTTAACGCCATAAAGGATAACGATTTTTCATAAGAATTAAAGAGTATTGCAGACGATGAGAATAAAATTGAAGACGCTTTTTATCGTAATCTTGCATTCGGTACAGGTGGGCTCCGAGGTGTAATCGGTGCAGGTACAAACAGAATGAATATTTATACCGTTGCAAAAGCTTCCCAGGGCCTTGCTGATTTTATTGTAAACAATTACAAGAGCGAGGCACGTCGGATAGCAGTGAGCTATGATTCACGTATTAAGTCTGATTTGTTTGCAAAAGTTTCGGCAGAAGTTTTTGCAGCTAACGGAATTAAAGTTTTTATATTCCCCGAACTGATGCCCACGCCTTGCCTTTCTTTTGCGGTCCGAAAGCTTGACTGTGCGGCAGGTGTTATGGTAACTGCAAGTCACAATCCGTCAAAATATAACGGTTATAAGGTGTATGGCGATGACGGTAACCAGATAACAACAAAAGCTGCAAAGGACATACTCAAAGAAATTGAAAAGCTCGACATCTTTAACGATGTTAAATCAGTCGATTTTGATAACGCAGTAGAAAACGACGATATTTCATATATTGGTGATGATTTATATACTGCCTTTGTTGAAGAAGTAAAAAAACAGAGCGTTGCAGGGGAGCATATAGATAAAAACGTTTCTATTGTCTATACACCATTGAATGGCTCC
>JAFUJG010000166.1 GCA_017468215.1 Clostridia bacterium
AAAAGATTGTCCACAACCTTCTTGCTTTCAAAACCCAATCTGTCGGCAACTTCTTGTTGCGTTAATCCTTCACTAATCAATTGTTTTACAATGGCTAACAAATCTTGTACTTTTTCATATTTTCTTGGCATAACAAAACCCACTCTGGTTTTATCATACCATAGGGGGTCCTTTTTTTCTATTGTCCGTTTTTACTGGACCTGTTCATAATTCCTGCAACCTTTTTGTTATGTTAAAAATTAAAGTCGTTATAGCTTTCAGGCAATACATATCCCACCCATTCATAAGGTGTATTTTCGTAGTAATAATACATGATGCTTACAATCTTGTTGTCATAATTTTTCAGTTCAACTTTTATCATAGCAAATGCATTTCCAAGATAATCAACATCTGTTATTGTATACTCTGCATTGGGATATCCGCCTTCAGCCAATACGTTTGGGATATCGGTTTTAAGCATAAGTATTAGTTTGTCATAATTATTTTCGGTAAGATACAGCTGTGGATTAACGTATTCTCCGTTAATTTTCATTTCCATATGTAAGTGTGGACCTGTTGACATTCCCGTGTTTCCGACATAGCCAATAACATTACCTTTTGGAGTCCACATTACATTCCACAGCGTTTGCAAAATTTCACTATCAAGATTACAATATGTAACTTCTACTCCGTTTTTACCGAATATGCTTAAATAAGCACCTTTTTCTGCATCGTAACCAACATTAAAGTTTCCTTCAATTCCGGCTATAACAGGCGTTCCTTCCTCTGCTTTAAAATCGATTCCTGTATGGAAAGTTTCTTCCCCTGTTATAGGATGTACCCTTCTTCCAAAACCTTGGGTTATCTCATAATACCCTTGAATAGGGTATGCAATAGCAAGTGTTTCTCCTGAATATAAAACCTCTAATTTATACAAATCAGGCGGTGACAAAAGTCCTAAATCTGCTCTTTCAGCCATTCTTTCCGCATATGAGAACGGAATATATGTAATATTCCTCTTAAGAATAGGTGCATTATCCATAGGCTCAACTACGCTTGTTACCTCATCAGGATAATTTCTGTGCATCAAAATCTCGGGGTTTACAACAAGCTCGCTCTTTCCTATTTCAATTTTATATAAGTAGCTTGTATATTCTGCCTGAACACCTTCATTTAAGTTTTTCTGACTCAATGAAATCAGAACAACACCGTTATCCCAATCCATTTTTGCAAATTCGCCTTCCATAAGACCGAGCTTTTCAAAAAGCTCTCTAAGGGGCACATACACCACTCCGTCTTCAATAAAAGGCTTATTTTCAAGCTCAATTACCTCTCCATTGTTTGTAATTTCAAGGGTGTACTGACCTTCACCGTCAATTTCAGCCATAACCATTGTTCCAACTGTAAACACCGATAAAATTATAATTGTACAAATAAGTGATACCAGCTTCTTAAGCCTTATCGGTTTTGTATTAATTTTCTCAAATCTTTTCTCCAAAACCTTACTGTTTCCGCTCATACGGGTTGTGTAAATATTTTTGAACATAAATTTCTCATCCCTTTCAATTGTAAACATGCTCTTTTAACAAAAACTCGTCAATATCATCTTTTTCAATATCCACGAAAGTGTAATCTGTTAATGACGAAAGTATAATGGTATCATCCTTGCCATTATAATCAACCGTTAGTACATATCCCGAAAATCCGCCTTCAAAATAAAACCTCATTGCCGGATAGTTCGCCTCTGTATACGTATGCAAATATTTTTCAAAATCTTTAATTTCTAACGCTTCACCTTTTTTAGAAAGCTCCAACACATCCAACAATGTCAGTTCTTCGCCGATAGGAGGAAGAACGTTTTCTTTAAGAACAAACCAACTGTCATTAAGGTGCAAATAATGCTTTGTATCTTTTATAATATAATAAGCACCTTTATCGCTTATATAAAACATTCCGTAGGTTTCATCACTTTCTAATTCCCACGGTTTTGCATCCGTATTCATATAATATGGTTCATACTCCAGTTTCGAAATCCAATTTAAAACTTCAGTTCCATCTAAAAACCAAAAATATGTTCCATTTTCATTTTCTCTGTACATATGCACTTGTGGGCCTACATCAAATCCGGCAATTGCAGCACCTTTTTGCAAGCCTACAATCAAGCCCGAAACAATAAAACAACATAACAGGAATAAGACTACACACACCAATACAAATACCTTTCTTTTCTTCGGTGTATCAGTTATTCTTTCAAAACGCCTCTTTAGATTTTTCCCGTCATCGCTCATGCGGGTGGTATAAATAGTTCTAAACATAATATCACTTCTTTACTACCAAATTAAGTATCGTATTCATATAGGCCTTTTTGCCCTCATCATCCATGCCTTTTGTAACGGTTTCATCGCAGTAAAGCTCGCATGCTTCGTTTAGGTTTTTCATAACAAGGTACATAAAAGGATTAAACCAGTTTATTGCATTTATAATGCACACAAGCCACTTTAAGGGCAAATCCTTATGTTTATAATGTGTAAGCTCATGTAGATAAATGTATTTTGTTTCTTCGCTGCAAAGCTCTCGTGTGGGAACAAATACAACAGGGCAAAATACACCTGTCAGCATGGGGGAATCTGTATCAGTACATTGTTTCAGCTTAATTTTCCGCCTTACCCCCATATCATTAAGTGTGATTGTAAAAACTTCATCTTCCGTTATTTCAATACTTTCTTTGCGTTTTTTTAACAGAAAAACTATATAACCGCCAACATTAAGCAACATAAACACACCTGCACCCAATCCCCATATCCAAGGTTTAAGGTCATATTTATAGGTATATGTATTAACGGCTGGCACCAAATTGCCTTCTTCGTTCTCCTCAATAACTGCTGTATGCTCCCGGATTTCATATGTAAGAATTTCATTTGTGTTATACGGCAAAATTATTGGCACAGCTGCAGGCTCGGGCACTAATTTCCAGGCAGGTAATACAAACATTACCGCAACAAAAAGCCAGATATTCCTTTGCCATTTTCCAGAAAAGGATTTCTGTATTAATTTCCGCAACAAAAGAAGCAGAACTACAAGCACACT
>JAFUJG010000167.1 GCA_017468215.1 Clostridia bacterium
ACGAGGCGACAAAGGGCAGATATTGTTGGGTGTAACAGGCTCGGGCAAGACCTTTACCATTGCAAATGTTATCGAAAAGGTCAACAAGCCTACCCTGGTGCTGGCGCACAACAAAACCCTTGCGGCTCAGCTTTGCAGTGAGTTTAAAGAGTTTTTCCCGGAAAACGCCGTGGAATACTTTGTAAGTTATTATGACTATTACCAGCCCGAGGCATACGTTTTTGCCAGCGATACCTATATCGAAAAGGACGCTCAGCTTAACGAGGAAATCGACAAGCTCCGTCACAGCGCCACTATGGCACTTTTCGAAAGGCGTGATGTTATTGTTGTTGCATCGGTAAGCTGTATTTACGGTCTTGGTGACCCTGAGGATTATTCCACAATGGTAATATCCTTACGCCCGGGCATGGAAAAGGACCGTGACGAGGTTATAAAAAGGCTTATCGAAATGCAGTATGAGCGTAACGACATTAACTTTGTCCGTGGCAAGTTCCGTGTGCATGGCGATATATTAGAGGTTTTTCCCTCCAACAGCGGCGAAAACGCAATCCGTATCGAATTTTTCGGCGACGAAATCGACCGTATAAGCGAGATTGATGTTCTCACAGGCGAAATTATCGGCATACGTGACCACATAGGAATTTATCCTGCATCACACTATGTTACCACACAGGAAAAGCGTGAAGCTGCAATTGCCTCCATCCGTGAGGAGCTGGACGAAAGGGTTGAGTTTTTCCGCAGTCAGGGTAGGCTTTTAGAGGCTCAGAGGATTTCGGAAAGAACAGAATACGATATCGAAATGATGCGTGAGATTGGCTATTGCTCAGGTATCGAAAACTATTCAAGGCATA
Source organism: Clostridia bacterium (assembly GCA_017468215.1). Classification (GTDB taxonomy): domain Bacteria; phylum Bacillota; class Clostridia; order UMGS1883; family UMGS1883; genus RGIG1927. The sequence continues at coordinate 852 of JAFUJG010000167.1, forward strand.
TATCGGGCAGGGAAAAGGGCAGTGCACCCTACACACTTTTAGACTATTTCCCCGACGATTTCCTTCTTGTGGTGGACGAAAGCCATGTTACCATATCCCAGGTAAGAGCCATGTATGCAGGCGACAGAAGCCGTAAGGACAGCCTTGTGGAATACGGCTTCAGATTGCCCAGTGCATACGATAACCGCCCTCTTACCTTTGAGGAATTTGAACAAAGGATTAATCAGGCGGTGTATGTAAGTGCAACTCCTGCACAATACGAAAAGGCCCACAGCGTAAACACAGCCGAACAGCTCATCCGTCCCACAGGTCTTATTGACCCTCGTGTCAGCGTAAGGAAAATCGAAGGTCAGGTGGACGATTTGCTCACCGAAATTTATAAGCGGAGCGAGAAAAACGAGCGTGTACTTGTGACAACCCTCACTAAAAAAATGGCAGAGGACCTTACCGACCATCTTGCAAGCATGGGCGTAAGGGTTAAGTACATGCATTCCGATGTAGAAACCATGGAACGAATGGAAATCATCCGTGATTTAAGGCTTGGTGTTTTTGATGTGCTTGTGGGTATCAACCTTTTAAGAGAAGGTCTTGACCTTCCCGAGGTAAGCCTGGTGGCAATACTGGATGCAGACAAGGAGGGCTTCCTCCGCAGCGAGACCAGCCTTATCCAGACCATAGGCCGTGCGGCACGAAATGTCAACGGCGAGGTTATCATGTATGCCGACACCATTACCGACTCCATGCGCCGTGCCATTGACGAAACCGAGCGCAGACGAAGCATACAGGATAAATACAATAAAGAAAACAACATTACTCCCAAGAGCATTGTAAAGGCGGTAGGCGAAACCATTGCCGCAGTTCACGAGGAAAAGGACGATGAAAAGCCTTCCGATAATACCGAAATAATCGAAAAGCTTAAAATTGCAATGCTTCAGGCATCTGAGGAATTAAGGTTTGAGGATGCTGCAAGAATACGTGACAGAATTATGAAACTTAAACGAGACAAGGGGTGAACAAAATGATAAGTGATTATATTGTTGTAAAGGG
>JAFUJG010000168.1 GCA_017468215.1 Clostridia bacterium
ACCAGAAGGGCAGAGAGGCAATCCTTGAAATTCATGCGAAGAATAAGCCTTTGGACGAAAGCGTAAGTTTAGAAAAGGTTGCACGCTCCACATACGGCTTTACAGGTGCCGATTTGGAAAACATCCTTAACGAAGCGGCAATCCTTGCGGCACGTGGCTCCAAGGAAAAAATCGGCCAGGAAGAAATAGACGAGGCTATCTTAAAGGTTGTTATGGGTCCCGAGAAGAAAAACAGAGTTATGAAAGCAAAGGATAAGGAGCAGACCGCTTATCACGAGGCAGGTCATGCAATCCTTTCACATATCCTTCCCACACAGGATAGCGTTCATCAGGTATCGATTATCCCCCGTGGCAGTGCAGGTGGCTTTACACTTTCACTTCCCGACATGGACAAAATGTATGTTTCCAAGGAGGAAATGCTTGAGGATATCATCGTTACCATGGGCGGCAGACTGGCAGAGAAAATTATTTATAACCACATAAACACAGGTGCCTCCAGCGATATTGAGTATGCTACAAAAATCGCAAAGCGAATGGTTATGCGTTACGGCATGAGCGAAAAGCTGGGCTTTATGAACTTTGAAAGCGGCGACCACGAGGTGTTCTTAGGCCGTGACTTCTCGCAGGGAAGCGGTTACTCCCCCGAAACTGCAGCGATTATTGACCGTGAGGTAAAATCCATTATCGATTCCTGCTATGCAAAGTGTGAGGAGCTGTTAAGAGCAAACCTCGACAAGCTCCATGCTGTTGCAAAGGTGCTTATGGAAGTGGAAAAGCTGGACGGCGACGAATTTATCAAGGCATTTGACGGCACATTTGTTATTCCCCAGGAAGCAAAGAAAGAAAAAAGTGCCGAAGCACAAGCGGCCGAGGAGGCGGAAAACTAATGAAAAGCATGACAGGTTACGGCACAGCCGAAACAATGTATGCCGGAAAGAAAATAACGGTTGAAATCAAAAGCGTAAACAGCCGTTACAGCGATATATCGGTAAAAATGCCAAGGCTTTATTCCTTTTTGGAGGCTCCGGTAAAAAAAGCTGTTACAAACTATACCTCCAGAGGTAAAATCGATGTTTATATCAACTTCGATTCTGCCGAGGACGAAACAAAATCTGTAGCGGTAAACGTATCTTTGGCAAAGGCATATCACGAGGCAATTGCAAAAATTGCCGCCGAGACCGATACCTCGGGCGATGTAAATGCAATCACACTTGCACGCTTGCCCGACGTTCTCACAATTGATGCCCAGGACGAGGATGCCGAGGAAATGACCCGTGTTGTCCTCGCCGCACTTGACGAGGCAGGCAAGATTTATACACAAATGCGTTCCGACGAAGGCTATAACATGCTTTTGGTTTTAACAGAGCATCTTAACGTTATCGAAGACATTGTTAACGTTATCGAGGAGCACGCTCCCGAAATTGTTACCAACTACCGTGCAAAAATCGAAGCCCGCATGAAGGAGATTATGGACAATGTTCCCTATGATGAATCACGCCTTCTTACCGAGGTTGCCCTTTTTGCAGACAAGGTAAATGTTGACGAGGAAATTGCAAGGCTTAAAAGCCACATTGAGCAGATGCGTGAAATGTTCAAGGCAACAGAGCCCATAGGCAGAAAGATGGACTTCCTTATTCAGGAAATGAACCGTGAGATTAACACCACGGGCTCAAAGTGCAACAGCCTCTCCATTGCCAGAAACGTTATCGACGTTAAAGCAGAGATTGAAAAGCTCCGTGAGCAGGTACAAAATATTGAATGATATGTCCTTTCTGAATGAATTGCCTTCGGCATGAATTACTTTGTATGAATTAACGCTTTGCGTCATGAATTGCCCGAAGGGCATTATGGTAAAAATTCCGTATGCGGAATTTCCACGTTAATGTTTGCAGGGCAAACAATTCATTATTCATGTACGAAGCACAAAACGGTGAGGTTTTAGTATGAAGCTTATTAATATCGGTTTCGGGAACATGGTTTCCGACGGAAAAATTGTCAGCATTGTAAGCCCCGATTCCGCCCCCATAAAAAGGCTGGTACGTGATGCAGGCGACAAGGGCATGCTGATTGATGCCACCTACGGAATAAAAACAAAAAGTGTTATTATTGCGTCATCGTGTCACGTTATATTGTAGGCACTTACTGCAGACATTATCTACGAGCGTAACGAGACCGAGGAAAAGCAGACTATCATAATCGGTGAAGAATAAGGAGTGCTTATAATGCGAAAAGGAACATTGCTGGTTCTTTCAGGCCCCTCAGGCTCGGGAAAGGGCACGCTTGTGAAGGAATACACTGAAAAACACGAGGATGTGTTCGTATCGGTGTCTGCCACCACACGCAACCCTCGTGAAGGCGAAAGATACGGTGTTAATTACTTCTTTTTAACTGTTGACGAGTTTAAAAAGAAAATCGAAGAAAACGGTTTTCTCGAATATGCACAGTTCTGCGAGAACTATTACGGAACACCCCGTGAAAGCGTTGAAAAAAAGCTTGCCGAGGGCATGGACGTAATTCTCGAGATTGACGTACAGGGTGCACTCCAGGTAAAGGAAAACTGCCCCGAGGCTGTATTGGTATTTACCCTGCCGCCTTCTTACGAAATCCTTCGTGAAAGGCTTATCGGCAGAGGTACCGAAAGCATGGAGGTTATTGAAAAAAGGCTTTCAGCCGCAACTGAGGAGCTCAGGCAGGCTATGAAGTACGACTATATCATCGTTAATGACAAGATAGAGGTTGCAGCTGAGGAGCTTGGTGCAATACTTGTAGCATCTAAATGCAAAAAAGAAAACAATATTGATTTTATAAAGGAGTTTTAAAAATGTTATATCCCGAAATTGCTAAACTTATGGAGGGTATGCCCTCAAGATATTCGCTTGTTATCGTAACAGCAAAAAGAGCAAGACAGCTTGCAGAAAGAAACGAAGCTATCACAGATAAGCACGTAAGCCGTGCCATCGGTGAAATCAGCGAAGGTAAGGTTAAAATTAAACTGTAAAAGGGGTAATTGGCATGCTTAAAGGGAAGAATATTGTGTTGGGTGTAACAGGCGGAATAGCGGCATACAAGGCATGCGATATTGCGTCTCGTCTTGTAAAAATGGGGGCAGATGTTCACGTTATTATGACAAAGTCTGCCTGTGAATTTGTTACGCCTTTAACCTTTAAGACACTGACCAATAACAAGGTTTATACAAGTGTTTTTGACGAAAACGATGTGGGTGTGCCCCATATCGACCTGGCACAGGGGGCAGATGTGCTCCTTGTTGCCCCTGCAACTGCAAATTTTATAGGCAAGGCTGCAAATGGTATAGCTGACGATATGCTCACCTCAACCGTTCTTGCGGCAAGCAATAAGAAAATAATTATATCCCCCGCTATGAACAGTCATATGTACGAAAACCCTGCCGTGCAGGAAAACATAAAAACGCTCATAAGCAGGGGTTTTGTCGTAATTAAACCCGACAGCGGCCGCCTTGCCTGCGGCGATACGGGCATAGGCAAGCTGCCCGATAGTGCAGATATTGTGGAAAGGGTTGCTATGGAGGTTGCCTTTGAAAAGTGCCTTTTAGGTAAAAGGGTTCTTATTACGGCAGGTGCCACACAGGAGGCTATTGACCCTGTAAGGTACATAACAAACCATTCAACAGGTAAAATGGGCTACGCCTTGGCACGTGTGGCAAAGGCAAAGGGTGCCCATGTTACACTTATCACAGGAAAAACAAGCCTTAAGGCTCCCTTGGGGGTTGACGTGGTTGAAATTGTCAGTGCAAAGGACATGTTCCGTGAAGTAACCGAGAGATACTTTGACACCGACATCGTTATAAAGGCTGCGGCAGTTGCCGACTTTAAGCCCAAAAACGTAAGCGACCAAAAAACCAAAAAGGAAAACGCAAAGCTCAGCGTTGAGCTTGAAAAAACAGAGGATATTTTAGCTTATCTGGGTCAGAAAAAAGCACATCAGGTGCTTGTTGGCTTTTGTATGGAAACCGAAAACCTTCTGGAAAATGCCGAAAAAAAGCTTAAAAGCAAAAACCTTGATATGATTTGTGCAAATTCCTTAACAACGCCGGGTGCAGGCTTTGGCGTTGACACAAACGTGCTCACCCTCATCGAAAAGGACGGAACTAAAACCGCCCTTCCCATGGATACTAAGGAAAATCTGGCAGCGGTGATACTTGAGAAGCTTGCACAAATTAATTAAATCGTAATACAAAGGTGATATAATGTACGCAGAGGTATATATAAACACACCTCTATTGAGCCTTGACAAGCCCTTTACCTACAAAATACCCAAAAAGCTCACAAGCGATGTGGTGGAAGGTGTAAGGGTAAAAGTGCCCTTTGGCTTCGGTAACCGTTTTTCCGAGGGCATTGTTACAGCTATTGGTGAAAGCTCACCCTTAGAGGATGTTAAAGAAATTAAAAGTGTTATCGATAATATGCCTGTGCTTACCCAAAAGGACACAGACCTTGTTTTTGAAATGCGCAAAAAGTATTGTTGTTCCTTTTACTGTGCCGCAAAGCTCTTTATGTGTGCAGGCGGCAACCGAAAAAAAGAAGAATGGGTCACCCTTAAGGAGGATATGACCTTTGAGGCTATGTGTGATGCTGTTAAAAGAAGTGCCCTGCAGGAAAGGCTTGTGCTTTTGCTGCACAATGCGTCCGGAAGCATGGAAATGAGTGCCATAAGAGCCGAAATGGGCAAAGCTGCCCGCACGCAGGTTAATGCACTTTTAAAAAAGGGCATCGTTTCTGTTGAGGAAAAGAGCATTGCAAAGGTGGGCGAAAAAACCGTAAGGGTTGCCTACTACGCCTTAGAGGAGGACGGCTACGCCTTAGCTGAAAGCATGCGTAAACGAAGCCCCATGCAGGCAAAAATTGTGGAATTTTTAGCCTCGGGAGCAAAGTTTGCCATAAGCGATATACTTTCCGAGTGTAACGTAGGCAGGAACAGCCTTGAGGCACTTAACTTAAAGGGGATTGTGGAATACGAGGATGTACGGGTATTGCGTAACCCCGTAACAGAAAAAGAACAGCGTGACGTGGCATTTACTGCTACCGACGAGCAGAAAAACGCCATCGATACAATAAAGGCGGCACAAAGGGGAACTTTCCTCATACACGGTGTTACAGGAAGCGGTAAAACCGAGGTTTACCTGCAGCTTGTAGACGAGGTTATAAAAAAGGGCAAGCAGGCAATTGTGCTTGTGCCCGAAATTTCCCTTACACCCCAGATTACCGACAGGTTTTATAAACGCTTCGGCTCTGTTGTTGCCGTTATGCACTCGGCACTTTCCTTAGGTGAAAGATATGACGAGTACACACGCATCAAAAGCGGCGAGGCGAAGGTTGTTGTTGGTGCCCGAAGTGCAATTTTTGCCCCTGTTAAGGACCTTGGCATAATAATTGTGGATGAGGAGCACGAGTATTCCTATAAATCCGAAACAACACCCAAGTACCATGCTGTCGACATAGCACGCATGAGGGCAGCTATGTTTGACTGCCCTGTGGTATTGGCGTCGGCAACACCCTCAGTTGAAAGCTATTATAAAGCACAAATGGGTGAATACACCCTTATTGAGCTTACAAAGCGTTACAACCTTAATCCGCTGCCCACTGTTGAAATTGTGGACATGCGTCACGAGCTTAGTGAGGGCAACCGCACAGTATTAAGCCGTGCCCTGGCACGAGGCATGTACCAGAACCTTAAAAATCGTGAGCAGACAATTCTGTTTCTTAACCGCAGAGGCTTTTCAACCTTTGTGTCCTGCCGTGACTGCGGCTTTGTGTACATGTGCCCCAATTGCTCAGTGTCACTCACGTATCACAAATCAAACGACACATTAAACTGCCACATATGCTCTCACAGGCAACAGCGTGACACTTTGTGTCCCGAGTGCGGCAGTAAAAAAATAAAGGATTTCGGCGCAGGAACGCAAAAAGCCGAAATGCAGATAAGAGAAATTTTTCCCACGGCAAACATTGTCAGAATGGATGCCGATACAACAGGCGGTAAAAACGGCCACGAAAGGGTTCTGGAGCAGTTTGAAAAGGACGAGTCGGATATTTTACTGGGAACACAGATGGTTTCCAAAGGGCTGGACTTCCCTCGTGTAACGCTGGTGGGTGCCTTAGCGGCAGACTCGTCACTTTTTTCCGACGATTTCCGTGCCCAGGAGCGAACCTTTGCCCTCATTTGCCAGGTTGCAGGCAGAGCAGGCAGAGGCGATGAGCCGGGAAGGGCTATTATACAGACCTATTCGCCGGAAAACAGGGTTTTAACCCTTGCGGCAGAGCAGGACTATAAAACATTCTACAAGGAGGAAATACTTTATCGTAAAACCTTCGGCTATCCGCCCTTTGAGCACATTGTGAACATCCTTATAACAGGCGAGGACGAGGCAAAATGCGAAAAGTGTGCATATATGTGCCTGGGCGAGCTTAAAGCATCGGAATATGTCCGCAGCAGTGATATTCTGTTTTTCGGGCCCCACGATGCTCCGATTAAGAAAATACAGGGAAAATACCGCAAAAGAATATGGTTCAAATGTGCCTCTGCCGACCATTTAAGTGACACCTTCAGGAAAATACTTTCCGCAAAAAGAGCCGACGGCATACAAATAAGCATAGATGTTGACCCGTACTCGATGAGTTAATTTCATTAACTCATCAAGGGAATAAGTAATAGTGAATAGGTATGGTGAACAACACCTCATCCGTCGCCTTTGGCGACACCTTCAGCACGAGGCATAAGTTCCACCAACGAAAACAAGTTTTCGGGGGTCACTTGCCCTCGAGGGGAAGGCTATAAGGAAGGAGAAAAATTATGGCTATAAGAGAAATAAGAGTAGAAGGCGACCCTTGTCTTAATAAGGTTTGCCGAGTTGTAGATAAATTTGACGAAAGACTTCATCAGCTTTTAGACGATATGAAGGACACCCTTGTTAAGGCACAGGGCGTAGGTCTTGCGGCACCTCAGGTTGGTATACTTAAAAGGGTTTTTGTTATCGACACTCCCGATAAGGGCATGGTTGAGTTTATAAACCCCGAAATTGTAAAAACAGAAGGCAGCTATACCGATGTTGAAGGCTGCTTGAGCCTTCCGGGCAAGGCAGGCATGGTTGAACGCCCCATGAAGACTACCGTTAAAGCCTTTGACCGCAATGGTGTTGAATTTGAGTACACAGGCGAGGAGCTGTACTCCAAGTGCATCTGCCACGAAAACGACCATCTTGACGGCGTTTTGTACGCATCGAAGGTTGTTGAATGGATGGACCCGGAGGAAGAATAATATGAAAATTATGTTTATGGGAACGCCCGATTTTGCGGCAGTTACCTTAAGAGAGCTTTGCAAAAAAGGATACAACGTGGCAGGCGTTGTTTCACAGCCCGACAAGCCCAAGGGCAGAGGCATGAACATTGAGCCTACCCCTGTAAAAAAGGTGGCTATGGAGTTTTCTATCCCCACTTTTCAGCCCGACAGCTTAAAGAACGGCGAGCTCCGGCCCTTTTTAGAGGAAATTAATCCCGATATTATTATTGTTGTGGCATACGGCAAAATTTTGCCTGAGTATGTTTTAAACTACCCAAAATACGGCTGTGTTAACGGCCACGCTTCAATTCTGCCCGAGTACCGTGGTGCGGCACCTATCCAAAGGGTTATTATCGACGGTAAAAAGGAAACAGGCGTAACTGCAATGTACATGGAAAAAGGCCTCGATACAGGGAATATTATTCTGGTAGAAAAGGTTAAAATAGAAGATGACGACACCGCCGAAACACTGCACGACAAGCTTGCAGTTGTAGGTGCCGAGGTGCTTATAAAAACCATCGAACGCTTTAAAGGAGGGGATTTATCCTCCCAGAAGCAGGATGATAGCAGGGCAACCTATGCGGCCATGCTTACAAAGGCAGAAGGCGAGATTGACTGGAGTAAGTCCAATACTGAGGTTTATAACCTTATAAGGGGTATGGATTCCTGGCCCATGGCATATACCTACTACAAGGATAAACGCTTTGTGCCCTACGAATGCTCCAAAAAGGACGTTAAGGGTGCTCCAGGTGAGGTTGTGCACGCAGACAAGGACGGACTTGTGGTTGCCTGCGGTGAAGGCGGTATTTATATAGGTGCCGTAAAGTTTGACGGCAAAAAGAAAATGAGTGTTAAGGATTATCTTGTAGGAAACAAGATTGAAAAAGGTACTATATTAGGAAGGTGACATAATGTATTTTGACTATTATTATCTTGTGCTTGTGCTCCCTATGGTGATATTGTCACTTATAGCTCAGGCAAAGGTAAATTCAAGCTTTTCAAAATATTCAAAGGTTAGTACAAGGCGTAACTTTACCGCCACCGAGGCAGTAAGACAAATTCTTGACAACAACGGTCTTCACAACGTAAAAATCGAGGCTGTGTCAGGCAAGCTTACCGACCATTATGACCCCAAGGCCAACGTTATAAGGCTTTCCGATTCGGTACGCAACTCCACATCTGTTGCGGCTGTGGGCGTAGCGGCACACGAGGCAGGTCATGCTGTACAGCACGCAAAGGGCTACGCTCCCATAAGATGGCGTAACTCCCTTGTTGGCGTGGCAAACCTTGGCTCAAAGCTCTCCATTCCGCTTATTCTTATAGGCTTGGTGCTTGTGGGCATGGAAAGCATGCTGGGCGAAATTATCGTTTATGCAGGCATTATAATGTTTTCTGCGGCAGTTTTGTTCCAGGTGGTTACCCTGCCTGTAGAATTTGATGCATCAAAAAGAGCAATAGCCGTGCTTGGTGAGGACGGCTATTTATACGAGGACGAAGTAGGAGCTGTTAAAAAGGTGCTCAGTGCGGCTGCTATGACATATGTAGCGGCGGCTGCAACAAGCATTGCACAGCTTTTAAGACTTATTTTAATTGCAAGGGACAGAGATTGATGAGTAATTTA
>JAFUJG010000169.1 GCA_017468215.1 Clostridia bacterium
CTAATCAATTGTTTTACAATGGCTAACAAATCTTGTACTTTTTCATATTTTCTTGGCATAACAAAACCCCCTATGGTTTTATCATACCATAGGGGGTCCTTTTTTTCTATTGTCCGTTTTTACTGGACCTGTTCAATTTGCCTCTCCTTTTTGGTTAGTTGTTATTTCGAATATGGTATAAGCTCCAGTACACTTGTCCAGCTGCCTGTGTTTGTACCATGACCTACAAGCTTAATGTAGCGCACATCATCACCAATGGCAGTATAGTTAAACTCCACACCCTGGGGTGCATCGCCGTTGTAATAGCAGGTATAGTTTTCGCCGTCTGTAGACGCATGTATTTCGTATTTTGTGGTGCGTTCAGCGTATTTCCAGAAGGTTACTGCAACTACCTCAACATGCTGAACACTGCCAAGGTCAAATACAATTTCGCAGTCGCCTGTAGCTGCCCAGCGGGTTGCAATGTCGTTATCAAATGCGTTTTCTGCAGGGTTTTCTATCTCGGGTGTCTGGCTGGCTGTTGCAGAAACAATAGTAATTTTGTTTTCGTCTACTAATTCGGGAGTTGTAACCTTGTACTCCCAATTTTCCTGCTCAAGGCGAACAGGAAGCTCGCCGGTTGTAAGGATGGACGAAAGCATCTCCAAAAGTGGCTGATGGCATTCGTAGAAGGGGTTTTGCTTTGGCCCGATAATTGCTATGCGGTATTGATTGTTCCAGTAAACATTCTTGCCAAAAGCCTCGGCTGCAACACGCAAGGGAAGATATGTTCTATTGCTGCGGATAATTGGTGCAGCTGTTGCCGTGTACCTGTCAGAGTTAATATAGTAGTAAGGGCTGTCAATCATAAACTGAAGAACTGTATCACCCTTAACCATTGTAACAGTTTTGGCGTCGCCGTTCCAGATAACCTTTGCTCCCAACGCCTCGCCAAGTGCACGGATAGGAATCATTGTATTGCCCAACTCCGTCACAAAGGGAGCAGCATCAATCCTATTAACGGAAAGACCATTGTAAACCTTGTCCGAATCAATCATGAATGAAACTGTTCCCATAGTTTTGCGGGTAAGGTAGGGATACATATCGCCCTGAACCTTGCCGTAGTAGCGTGCCGCCTCACAAAGTGCATATGTTGTTGCACCCACACCAAAATTGTAGTTGCTTTCGCTGTTGGTGGCATTTGTTGCTGCGGAGCCGATATGCTGTGTATAGCCAACAAAACCGTCAGAATGAATAGCAATCTCGGTTAGATACTTAATGCCGCCTTCTGCATAGGGCAGATATGTTTCCTTATCCAGAAGTCCTGCGTTAATGCCGTAGTAAAGCGAATATGTTATAAAGCCTGTACCGCTTGTTTCATAGCCGTAGGGGTTAACATCACTTGTGGGGAAGTTGGCAAGCATGCTCTGTGTCCAGAATACTCTGCCGCTGTCGTCAGTCCGTGCACAGTCAATGCAGGCTTTTGCCATTTCAAGATATGTCTTTTTAAATTCGTCATAATGCTCCCAGTTTTCCGGGATATCTTCAAACACACGTGCAAAGGCTGCCATTACCCAGCCTACGCCTCGTGCCCAGATGTTCTTTTCGCCGTTTACCTTGCTTTTTATATAGCCCGGGTCACGGAAGAAAAGGTTAGCAGGCTCACCCTCGTAATTGATGCCGCCCTCGCCGTCATACATCCTTTTTTTGCACCAGGTAAATGCACGGTACATAAAATCGAGATATTTTTCATCACCTGTCATTGCATAAAGCTTGGAATAAACAGGCATAGCCATATGCACTGCATCGCACCAGGTCCAGAAATCATCCCTGCCGGTTGCAATCTGTGCATCTGTAACCTCTAAGGTACGAGCAATTTTCTTTTCATCATTGCGTAAATCAAGGTTGTACAAATCAACATATACCTGGAAGCAGGTTTCGTTATCTGCGTGGAACACATTGCCGTTGTTCCAGTTGGCGGTATCTGTGCTGCGATGCCCCTGCCACACATTGTGATTTGCCCATTTGGTGGCATATTCACGGTATTTTTCAACACCAGTCAGATAGTAGGCATCCATACAGCCTATGTAATAGGTTGCTGTGTCCCATTCGTAACCGGGAATCCAGTTGTGGGTGGCTATCCAATAGTCGTTTACTTTCTTTACATAGCCTTCAAGCTCCTCGTAGGTGTAGGCTGTGTCGGCAAAGGTTGATGCGGGCATCAGCGAAAGAAGCATACAAAGGATAAGCAGTAGTGATAAAACTTTTTTCATTTTATTTCCTCCTTAGCTTGATAAAACAATTGGGACGTCGAGGGCGCCGTCCCCTGCAAAACTATTTGGTAATTATAAAAAATTAATCTCGTCTAACATTCTTGAGAAGGACTCAAGAAATTTTTTAGTGTCTGTATTTTCGCATAAAAGCTTGCCTACTTCTTCAACAGCCTTGACAAAGTCGGGGTCAAAATCTTCAACGTATAAGCCTGCCAGGGGGCACATGCCGTTGGCTCTGGGGTCAACAATAACCTCCAATACGCCGTCTGTGGCTATGTAAGGTGTCAGCGGAAAAATACGGCAGGAAAGGGGGCGGAGGGTTCTGTCGCAAACACCGTCGCAGGAAAAGAGAGGGGCATATTTGCCCTTGTCGTATTCAAAGTCTGTTTCGGAAATGCTTGCCCAGTCGGGCAGAGAAGCATACATTTCTTCCTCGAAGGGAAAAAGATACATTCCGTCGCCGTCCTTATCTCCTTCGCAGCACGCCTTGTTGCAGGCTTTGCCGCAGTCGCCCTTTAGGGGAGTGTGGCTTCCGAGAACGGAATAGATTTGGTTGTAAAACTCTATTGGTCTCATAGCAATACACCTTATAATTCGTAGGGAGTGGTCTGGTATACAAAGTAGTTAAGCCAGTTTGAAAAGAGCAGGTCGTTGTGACTTCTCCAGGTAACAAGAGGTGTGTTTTCGGGGTTGTCGTCAGGATAGTAGTTTTTCGGCAACGGCACGTTATCCATACCCTTTGCCATGTCACGCTTATATTCCTTATCGAGCGTGTCAAACTCGTACTCACTGTGGCCTGTTACAAACACCTTCGAATCGTCCTCGCTCTTTACAAGGTAAACCCCGGCTTCGTCACTTGTGGAAAGAATATTAAGCTCGGGATGCTTTTCAATATCTGATTGAAGTATTGTTGTATGGCGTGAATGGGGAGCACGGAACACCTGGTCAAAGCCACGCATAAGGCGTGATGCAGGGTAAAGGTTTTTGTGCTCAAAAATTCCGAAAACCTTTTGGGGAAGAATAACCTTATTAATGCCGTAAAAATAATACATTGCCGCCTGTGCCGCCCAACAAATAAACATACTACTGGTAACGTGTGTTTTTGACCACTCAAAAATTTCACACATTTCCTGCCAGTAGTCAACCTCCTCGAAGGGAATCATCTCAACAGGGGCACCTGTTACAATCATTGCATCGTAGCGGTTTTGCTTAATTTCAGAAAAGGTTGTGTAAAAAGTTTTAAGATGCTCCTCGGATGTGTTTTTCGATTCGTGCGAGTCCATGCGGATAAAGATAGGCTCAATCTGTAAAGGAGTGTTGGAAAGTGCACGCAAAAGCTGTGTTTCTGTTGTGATTTTGGTGGGCATTATATTAACTATAACTATTTTCAAGGGTCGGATGTCCTGGCTGAGAGCTCGTGTCTCTGTCATGACGAATATATTTTCACCCTGCAAAGTTTTTGTTGCAGGTAAATCGTTTGGAATTTTAATAGGCATAAAAATCAGTCCTTTCTGTACCTTAATTATAGCCGAAACAAAGCATTTAGTCAACATAATGGTTGACGAGAAGGGTTTTAAGTTATAAAATAAATATATCAAATTTTGGAGAAATGTGTATGAAAAGACTTGCATATTTTAATATAGACGAAAATATGACCCCAAGGAGCGTTTCGGACATTTTTGCCTTTGCCGCCCGCAGTGGTTTTGATGATGTGGCAGTATTCCACGAGAAGGACTGCGATTTGTCATCGGCACGCTACCGTGAAAAGCTGATGGCTGTTTTCCGTGCGGCATACCTCCATAAGATAAGGGTTTTTCTTGCGGATGACAGCTGTGAAAATTCGTGTACGGGCTTTGGTCAGCTCTCCTCAGTAAGAGAAAAACGCCAAAGGGTGCTCGTGTTAAAAAGCAAAGATGAAGACGGCGATTTTGTTCTGGCACGGAGCAAGGAGGGGACCGTGGTTGCTCAGTATCCCTGTAAGGATGAAGCCTTTCCCTACGGATACTACCCCGACCTTACAGATGGCGAATGTGCACAAATGATTATTGACTGTGTATATGAAAATATTCTGCGTGAATATGAGAAGTTTGCAACCTATGAGCTTTGCGGATTTTTGTGCAACAAACCCCTTTATAAAGCTTATGATGCAGTTCCCTATTCATCTGCGGCGATGGAGAAATTTGCCGAAAAGCATAACAGAGAGGCGGATGTATTTTCCATTGTAAAAGGCAATGGCGATTTTGAGGAGTATGTAAAAATTCTTTGCGAATGTATGGAAGAAAATTTTATCCTGCCCCTTAAGGAATTTTGCCGAGCAAACAAGCTTGAATTTATTGTGTCGGGCACAGATTGCTCCGTTACGGAGGATTTTTGTGAAAAAGAAGGCATTGTGTGCCTTTCGGACTGCGTGAAAGGAGCTGCCATCGTAAGGTGCGAAACAGCAACGGATGTGCTGGCTGCATACTTGAAGCTCTCTCGGGTCTGCGTACCAATTGCTCCGTTTATGGGACCTGCCGCAAAGCTTGGCGACTTTTTTGAAAAGCACAAGGGTGCAGAATTTGTCAGCCTTGAAGAATTGAAAAATACAGACGGTGACGCCTATATCATATGTAACACAACGGCAGAAAGCATAACGGTAGGTTTGCTCATGGATGGCGAATGGTGTATTTGTGACTGGGAAAACGGTGCCATATATGATATGGACACAAAGAAGACCTATAACTTTAATCCATACAGCTTTTTGTGCATAAAGCGAAAGGATAAGGATATATATACCGACAATCTTCCTGTGAGGGTCGGGCAGGTTGTAATCGGCGATTGGGAAGAAGACGGCGAGATAGCATTTGTTCAGAACGAGGATGGCGTAACCTTCAGCCTTCCTGCAGATGCCCTTGGAGGAAAATGCGTTTGCATTGAGGGCGACTGGCAATACCTTAAGGTAAAGCTTGGGTATAATGAGTATGAATTTTTAGCCGGAGGTTGCGTTCTTCCTCTTTACGAATTCCTTGCCGGTGCTCAGTGTACGGTAAATATTTACAAAGGTAAAATAGACAAAGTTGTACTTCTTAAAAAAAGCTCAGTTGCATAAGCAACTGAGCTTTTTTAGTCTATCCGTAATTTACCGTCTGAAAGGGTGAGGATTTTATCGCAATAATCCAATACCTTTTTTCGGTGGGTTATAATGATAACTGTTTTGTCGCACTCTGCCTTAAGAGCATCCAGAAGCTTAATTTCAGTTTCCTCATCAAGGGCACTTGTTGCCTCGTCTAAGAGCAGTACAGGGGGCTTGCGTACAAGTGCACGTGCTATTGCAATA
>JAFUJG010000170.1 GCA_017468215.1 Clostridia bacterium
CTTGCGTCCATAATGGGGCAGACAGGAATATTTTCTGCTACCGAAAGGTTGCAGGCAAGTGCCTCAAGAGTGTTAATACAGTAAACGCTTTTGCCTGTTGCGTAGGCTAATGCCTTAATAGCACTCACACCGATTCTTATACCTGTAAATGAGCCGGGACCGCAGCTTACTGCAAAAAGGTCAATGTCATTTATGTCAAGCTTAACGCTCTTTAATGCATAATCAATCATAGGCATTAAGGTTTCAGAATGGGTAAGAGCATTTGTTATGTTGTTTTCAAAAACAGATACGCCATCCTTAAACACGGCTACTGTTGCAGTGAGGGCTGAAGTATCAACTGCGAGTATATTCATAATAAATCTGCGACCATCCCTTCAACCGTTATCTCACGTTCGCCTTCGTTTTCAGTGTAATTAATCCTTATAATTATTTTATCCTCGGGCAAGAGGGTCAAAAATTTATCGGGCCATTCAATTAGGGAAATACCCTCATCAATCTGGTCTTCAAAGCCTATGTCACAAAGCTCGTCATAATCCTCGGCACGGTATAAATCATAATGATTAATTTCGACATCCCCCGAATATTTCATGAGGATAGTAAAGGTGGGCGATGCAACGCCTTTGTTAACACCAAAGTATCTTGCAAAACCACGGGTAAAAGCTGTTTTGCCGGCACCTAAATTGCCGATAAGACAAATAACCTGCGGAGGTGTAATATTTTTTGCAATTTTAAAAGCAAGTTCTTCGGTTTCTTCAACGCTGTGAGATATAAATTTCATGTTATCATCCTTTAGAAAAGGCCTGTAATAACGCCGTTTTCATCAATGTCAATATTGTTTGCCGCAGGAACCTTTGGAAGACCGGGCATTGTCATAATATCGCCTGTAAGGAACACTACAAATCCTGCACCGGCAGACAAACGAACCTCTTTTACAGTAATCCTGAAGCTTTCGGGACGTGCCAGTAAAGCAGGGTTGTCAGAGAGGGAATACTGTGTTTTCGCTGTACAGATAGGGAGATTTGTATATCCGTGCTGAGTAATTTCTTCGATTGCTTTCTTTGCGGCGGGGAGATAGTCAACACCGTCGGCACCATAAATTTCCTTAGCGATTGTTTCAAATTTTTCGTAATAAGTACCTTCAAGTTCATAAATGGGCTTGAAATCAGCAGGTTCTTCAAGGGCTTCAAGTACCCTTTCTGCAAGCTCAATACCGCCTTCGCCGCCCTTTGCAAATACTTCGGAAAGAGCAAACTTTGCACCAAGTGCTTCACAGGCATTCTTGATTGCATTGAGCTCGGCTTCTGTGTCCTGGGGGAAACGGTTGATTGCAACAACAACAGGAAGGTTGTACTTCTTTATGTTTTCGATGTGCTTTTCAAGGTTGGGAAGACCCTTTATAAGTGCAGCTACGTTTTCATTGCCAACTTCTGTTTTGGGAACACCGCCGTTGTACTTAAGTGCACGGCATGTAGCCACAAGAACAACGGCATCGGGCTTAAGATTGCCCATACGGCACTTAATATCAAGGAATTTTTCAGCACCCAGGTCAGCACCGAAGCCTGCTTCGGTAACAACATAATCACCTAACTTAAGAGCAAGCTTTGTTGCAACAATACTGTTACAGCCGTGTGCAATGTTTGCAAAGGGACCACCATGCATAATACAGGGAGTGTGTTCAAGTGTCTGTACAAGGTTGGGCTTGATGGCATCCTTCAGCAGAACTGTCATAGCACCCTGTGCATTAAGGTCGGAAGCCTTCACGGGAAGACCTTCGTAGTTATAACCAACGATAATTTCTCCCAGACGCTTCTTAAGGTCTGTAATATCACTTGCAAGGCAAAGAATAGCCATTATTTCGGAAGCAACAGTTATCATAAAACCATCCTGACGGGGGAAGCCGTTAAGCTTGCCGCCAAGTGCTACAACAATTTCACGTAAAGCACGGTCATTCATGTCAAGAACTCGCTTGAATGTTACACGTCTTGCATCGATACCGAGCTTGTTACCATGATGAATATGATTGTCAAGCAATGC
>JAFUJG010000171.1 GCA_017468215.1 Clostridia bacterium
ATATGCAAAGAGCATTATTGCCGTTGTGCTGTCACAGTTTACAAATTTATATACTGCAGCTTTTATCGTAATGGGCATTATAACTGCCCTTTGCGATTTTAAAGGAAGCATGGCTGCATGGATAATCTTTTTTGCCGTTGCCGTTGTAAATATGGTAAGCGGCTTTTTGCGTGATTATGCCGACAGGCAGATTGCTGTTAAATTTGATGAACGCAGAACGGACGAGGTTAAAATAATCCGTGACGGCGTTAAAACATCTACAGACCCGACACTTCTGGTAAAAGGCGATATCATCCTGCTTGAGGAAGGTGATATTGTTCCTGCAGATATACGTATTCTCGAATGTGATAATTTAAAGGCAGACGAATCTATCTTCAAGGGCAGAAACGTACCTGTTGACAAGGTAAGCGAAAAGAGCGAGGATGAGGTGGATGCAGCCGAATGTGCAAACATCCTTTACTGCGGAAGCACCATTGCCTCAGGAAATGCGGTAGGTGCCGTAATTGCAACAGGTAAGGATACTGTGCTTGCAAGGGTTAATGCAAACAAGTCCAGAAAGCTTGATATGCATGATAAATTCGGCAAAAATGCACAGAGCGAAAAAATCCTTGTATGCGTTGCACTTGTTGTAGCAAGCATTGTTTTAACAGTTACCGCATTGAAGACAAAAAGTTTTCCTTTGGCAATGCTCCAATCCTGTACGGTGGCAATGTGTCTTTTGCCTGCACCTGTATGCATAGTGCGTGCCCTTGGTATTTTTGTCTGCTCACAGAGGCTCAAAAAATCAGCTGTGAGCATGGAGCAGGATGATTTTGTGTACGACATAGGCATGAGCGAATATTTCCTCTTTGATAAAGGCGGGCTTATTACCAACAGCGACACCGTTTTAGAGGAAAGAGTTGTTTCGGACGAATCAAAGCTTGAAATGGCTGTTATCTGCAGTGATTGTGAATTTATTGCAGGCTCACTTGTAGGCAACGAAACTGACAAGGCAACTGTTACTGCACTTATGAACGAGGGCGTGGATGTTGCAAAAATACTGGATGAAAACGAAAAGATACTTTACATGCCCTACGATGAAACAAGAATGCTCATGGCGACCCTTACAAAAAAGGGCGACGGATATATACTTATCGTAAAAGGCTCTGTTGAAGCTATTCCCACATTGTGCTTGCATCTTGCAGACGGAGACAATGTTGTGGAAATGACAGGCGAAATACTGCACCGCTTGGAGCAGGTATCTTCCTCCATGGCAGAAAAGGGGCTTAAGGTCAGAGCTGTAGCGTATAAGGAAATAGGCTATATACCCGAAAAGCTTGAGACAGAGCTTAATCAGCTCACATTTGTTGGTGTGCTGGGCTATCGTGAGGCTCTTGCCAGACGTGCCAAGGAATCTGTTAAAAAGATAGAAAAGGTATATGTAAAGCCTGTTATGGTAACAGGTGACAATATTATAACCGCTGCAGCCTTTGCACGTGGTGCAGGGATTATAAAAAAAGAGAGCGAATGTATCAGTTTCCACGAGCTTACAGACTGTACAGACGAAATGCTTATGGAAGCTGCAGAAAAATACAAGGTGTTTGCTTCTGCCACATTAAAAGACCGTGAAAGACTTGTGAGAGTACTCTCTGAGCACGGAAAGAATGTTGTGGTTGCAGGCGAGCAGATGACATCGCCCTCGGTTGCACTTTATGCAAACGTTGCCTTTGGCGATGAAGCTATGCCCGATTGTGACATTATTGTTCCCAAGAGCGATATTGAAAATATTGCAGAGGTAATTTATAAGTCAAGAACAACAAGGGCAAACCTGGCGTATGCATCCCTTCTTGCCATAAGCTTAGGCTTTGCAGAAATGCTTGTTATGATGTTCATGCTCTTGACAGGAGCAGCCGAGCTCCCCTCGGCAAATGTTATGCTTAGCCTTAATATGTTTGTAGTGCTCGTTCCCTGTCTGGCAATATCAACTCTGGCAAGCGTACACCACAGAGCAGGTGAAGACAGGCTCTTTGCAGTAAAATGTGTACTTCAGGGTATGATATGTGCTCTGTTCTGCCTTGTAAATATTGAAGGCATACTGCCCTTTATGGCTGTGTATGCTGTTTTAGAGGCAGCAAGACTTTGTGCAGGCTTTAATAACCTTGAAAAGGGCAGGTTCGGTATTGCAGCGGTTGCTGCAATGGCTGTGGCGCTTGTAGGCGTAATAATTGCTCTTAAGGCCTCTGTGGGTGTGGTTGTGTGTGCACTTGTTGCGGTTGCACTTAACGGAGCACTGGGATATATTAATCTGAAGGGATTGAAAAGATAATGTATGAAGATATTATAGAAGGCAGAAATGCCGTTACTGCTGCCCTTAAAAGCGGCAGACAGATAGATAAAATATATGTCAGACGTGGAGATAACAAGGGAAGCCTTGTGCCCATTATTGCCATGGCACGTGAAAAGGGTGTTCAGGTTGTTGAAACAGACAAGCCCAAGCTCGATGCCATGAGTGAAACAGGCGTTCATCAGGGCGTTATTGCAAGAATACCTCCTTATGAATATAAGAGCGTTGACGATATTTTAAACATTGCACGTGAGAAAGGCGAAAGTCCGTTTATTGTAATTTTAGACCATCTGGAGGACCCTCATAACCTTGGCTCCATAATACGTACTGCGAACTGTGCAGGCGTACATGGTATTATTATTGCAAAGCATGATGGCGTAACCCTTACAGCTGCAGCAGTAAAGGCAAGTGCCGGTGCTGCAAGCTTTACTCCTGTTGCAAGAGTTGCCAGCATTCCTCAAACAATAGACAAGCTCAAGGAGGAGGGCATCTGGGTAACCGGTGCTGATGCGGCAGGTGACAGAAGCATTTACCAGGCTGACCTTAAGGGTGCAGTTGCACTTGTTGTAGGCGGCGAGGATAAGGGCATTAGTCGCCTCACTGCACAGAAATGTGACTTTTTGGTGAGTATTCCCATGAAGGGTGATGTTAACAGCCTTAACGCTTCGGTTGCGGCGGCACTGATGATTTATGAAACCATGAAGCAGAGATAACAGAAAGGGATGACATAACATGAAAGCAGTAGTTGCAGTAATAGGTCAGGACAGAAAAGGCATCATAGCTAAGGTAAGCGGTCTTCTTTACGAAAGGAATGTCAATATTATCGATATTTCCCAGACAATTATGGAAGATATGTTTGTGATGACAGCTATGGTTGACACAAAGGAATGTAATGTTGAGTTTGACCTGCTCCGTCATGAGCTTACTAACCTTGGCATTGAAATCGGAGTGCAGATTACAATACAGAGAAAGACTATATTTGAGTCCATGCATAGAATCTGAGAGGTGGCAAAATGATTAATAATTCTGAAATTTTTGAAACCCTTAATATGATTAACTCCGAGCACCTTGACGTGAGAACAATCACCATAGGTATTTCCCTTTTGGACTGTGCAAGCGAGGAATATAAAAAGGCTACGGACAAGGTTTACGATAAAATAACCAGGTACGCTGAAAACCTGGTTAAAACAGGCTGTGATATTGAAAAGGAATTTGGTATTCCCATTATTAACAAGCGTATTTCCGTAACGCCCATATCCCATGTTGCGGCAGCCTGCGGTCATTATGTTGACTTTGCAAAGGCACTGGACCGAGCAGCAGATACAACAGGTGTTAACTTTATCGGTGGCTACAGTGCACTTGTGGCAAAGGGCTATACTGCGTCTGACCATCTTTTTGTTGAATCTATCCCCGAAGCACTCAGCGAAACAAAAAAGATGTGTTCATCCGTAAACGTTGCCTCCACAAAGGCAGGCATTAATATGGATGCAGTACGACAAATGGGTCAGGTTATAAAAAAAGCTGCAGAGCTTGATGATATGGCATGTGCAAAGCTTGTTGTTTTTGCAAACGCCGTTGAAGACAACCCCTTTATGGCGGGTGCTTTTCACGGAACTGGTGAAGGCGAATGTGTAATTAATGTTGGTGTTTCAGGTCCCGGTGTTGTAAAATGTGCTTTGGAAAAGGTTAAGGGTCAGCCCTTCGGCGTTGTTGCCGATGCAATAAAAAAGACCGCATTTAAAATAACACGAATGGGTCAGATGGTGGCTGTGGAAGCTTCAAAAAGGCTTAACGTGCCCTTTGGCATAGTTGACCTTTCCCTGGCTCCTACACCTGCTGTAGGCGATTCTGTGGCGTATATCCTTGAAGAAATGGGCTTGGAGCAGTGCGGTACACACGGTACTACAGCGGCTCTTGCACTTCTTAACGATGCTGTTAAAAAGGGCGGCGTTATGGCGTCCAGCTATGTAGGTGGTCTTTCGGGTGCGTTTATTCCCGTAAGTGAGGATGCCGGCATGATTGCAGCTGCGGCAAACGGAACACTGAGCCTTGAAAAGCTGGAGGCAATGACCTGCGTATGCTCTGTAGGTCTTGACATGATTGCAGTTCCCGGCGATACAACAGCCGAGACAATTTCCGGTATTATTGCAGACGAAGCGGCTATCGGTATGGTGAACAGCAAAACCACCGCTGTACGTATTATTCCCGCAAGGGGTAAAAAGGTTGGCGATATGGTTGAGTTTGGCGGTCTTTTGGGAACAGCTCCCATTATGCCTCTTAACACAAAATCCTGTGCAGACTTTATTGCACGTGGCGGCAGAATTCCCGCACC
>JAFUJG010000172.1 GCA_017468215.1 Clostridia bacterium
ACGGTTCTCTCTTTGATGCTACACAGACAATGGTATCCAAGATTGGTGATGACCTTTATCAGGTACAGGTTGTTTCCTGGTACGACAACGAAAACAGCTACACAAGCCAGATGGTAAGAACAATTAAGTACTTCGCTGAACTCAACTAAGTATTTAAAATTAAGCCCGACGCAATGCGTCGGGCTTTTTTATTTTTAAAATATAGGGTTTTGTTATTCTTCAATTATAAAGTATGTGTGATAAGGCTTGCCGTGCATTTTGTACATAGGCACAAACTTTAAGCCGTAGCCTGTAAGGGCAACCTCACCGTTTGCAGGAGTGAGGTCTTTTCCTATTGTAAGGAAGTTTTTGTAGCTGTTTTCGGCAACCATAACAAAGGGACCGTACATAACAGCACCGATTGTTTTGCCGTCAAGCTTGTCCGGTGTCTTTTCAAAGCGGACTTCGTAATTGAAGTTAACCTCTATAACATCCTTTTCGCCGGCTTTGTGGCAAAGCACAGCATACCTGCCACAGGCGGGCAGGCTAAAGGGATTTTCACACCATGTGGGAATACGGAAAAGTATTTTTGCATCGCAATCGCCTGTTATGGTAATTGTGCCGCCGCCAAAGGGGAAGTTGGTATCAACCTCCACCGTGATATCGCCATTATAGGTTGCAGGTACATACTGGTTTACAACAAGGGTGTGGTCATCACGCATAAAGAAGGATGCATCCGTATATTTAACATGGTTTTCCATACCTGTGCCGTGGCAGCAGGTGAAGGAATTGTAATCGTCGGTATACTCCTTCTCAGCTCCGGGACCTATGGGTAGCATATATGTAACACCGTTATGAATATCATCCGTTACGAAGGGAGTCTGGGATGAAAGTATCTGATTAATCATTGCCCTTTCGTAATAGTCCATATATTTAGCCTCATCGGGGTTTAAGCCGTAGAGCATACGTGCTGTTTTAAGCATATTGTAAGCTGCACAGGTTTCGCAGTTTGTAGCTTCTTTAATATTGAGTGCCAGCTCGTCGGGATTCTTAAAGGTTTCAGCCTGACCTACGCCACCGATAGCATACATGTGATGGTTTGTCACTATATCAAAAAAGTTTTTGCCTATATTGTAATAAAAATCGTCCTCTGTTGCCATATATTCCTCAATGGCACCAAGTATCTGGGGGATATGCTGGTTTGCATGGAGATTTTTGATTGTATCCTCGCCCTTTGACAAGCCGGGGAAAATATTGTCGTTGTCAAACATCTTTGCTGTTGTAAGATATGCTCTATCGCCTGTTATGTTATAAAGAGCTGTGAGCGACTCGTTCATGCCACCAAATTCACCTGCTATATACATGCTCCACATCTTTTTTCTGTGCTCGTCCGTAAGAGGAGCAAGGCGGTCGGCAATCCATAGAGCAATACCCTTTGCACACTCCAACGCTTCCTCGTTGCCGCCTCGTGTATAACAATCGATAAGACCTGCCACAATTTTGTGAAGGGTATAGTAGGGCGCCCAGATTTTATTGTACTTTGTAAACTTTTCCAAAAGTGCAAACTGGTCGGGGGAGTATGCCGACAAAAAGCCTTCACCCCACTCAAGAGGATTAGTGCTCCAAAGCTCTGCCTCGGGATGCTCGCTGTCGCCCTTTGCTTTAAAATCGCTTGCTTTGCCCTTGCACATTAACTGCATTTTGCGGAGCTCAGACACCATATAATCCATCTTTTCTTTATACTGAGCCTTGCCTGTTGCAGAGTAGGCAAGAGCCAACGCCGACAAAAAATGACCTGTGGAATGACCACGTAAAAGACCTGTGGGCTCCTCCCAGCCCCCAAGGGGCTCACATTTATTGGCAATGCCGAATGTCATACGGAAGTTGTAGAGCATTCGGTCACAATCAAGTAAATCCAAATACGCCAGAGTGCGGTCACGGTTATCAGAAAACGCACTTTTTTTCAATACAGAATCGCTGAGGCGTGCATACTGTCCTTTAAGTTGTATCATAATATTCAGTCCTTTCAGTAAACTAAAAAAAGCTTAACATATTGCACAAATAAAGTCAACAATACACCTTGAAATCCTTTAAAATAGTGGTATAATAAATGCAAAGGAAATTTTTGTGAAAGGATGATTATTTATGAAGCTTGAATTTAAGAACGGCTGGAATGTAATCGACGATGCCGAAAAGGCAAAGGTTTTTGAATTTGGTGAAGGCTATAAAACATACCTCGATGAAGGTAAAACAGAGCGTGAATGCGTTAAGACAACAGTTGCCATGGCAGAGGCAGCAGGCTTTAAGAATCTTAACGATGTAGAAAGCCTTAAAACAGGCGACAAGGTTTATGCAATCAACAAGAACAAGTGCATTATGCTTGCTGTTATCGGCGAAAAGAAGGTAAGTGAAGGTGTTAATATTGCAGGTGCACATATCGATGCTCCCAGACTTGACCTTAAGCAGAATCCTCTTTTTGAAGACGGCGATATGGCGTTTTTTAAAACACATTACTACGGCGGTATCAAGAAGTATCAGTGGGCGGCAATTCCTCTTGCTATCCACGGTGTTGTAGTTCTTGCAGACGGCACAAAGAAGGAAATTTCCGTAGGCGACTATGACGACGATTTCACATTTGTTATAACAGACCTCCTTCCTCACCTTGGCAGAAACCAGATGAGCAAAACAGGCGACAAAATGCTTGAAGGCGAACAGCTTACAATTCTTCTGGGCTCTATTCCTTACGAAGGTGAAGACGACGAGGAAACAGGTCTTAAGAAGGGCGAGGTTAAGAGCAAGATGCTCTCTATCCTCAACGAAAAGTACGGTATATGTGAGGAGGATTTCCTTTCTGCAGAGCTTGAAATTGTTCCTGCATTTAAGGCAAAGGACCTTGGCTTTGACCGCAGCATGATTGCAGCATACGGCCACGATGACCGTGTTTGCTCCTATGCGGCACTTAAGGCTGTTCTGGATATTGCTACTCCCGAAAAGACAGCAGTATGCATCCTTACAGACAAGGAAGAAGTCGGCAGTATGGGTAACACAGGTGCAAAGAGCTACTTTATGCAGCTTGTTCTTTCCGAGCTTATGGAAAAGACCGGCGAAATACCTTCCGACATTAACCGTCTTCGTATGCTTGATAAGTCCTTCTGCCTTTCTGCTGACGTTTCTGCAGCGTTTGACCCCAAGTTCAGTGATGTTTATGACGGACAGAATTGCGGCAGAATGAACAAGGGTATCGCAATAAGCAAGTACACAGGCAGCGGCGGCAAGAGCGGAAGCAATGATGCATCTGCGGAGCTTATGGGCCTTGTAAGAAAGATTTTTAACGATAACAACGTTCTCTGGCACACAGCAGAGCTTGGTAAGGTTGATGCAGGCGGCGGCGGTACAATCGCTCAGTTTGTTGCAAACTTAGGAGTTAACACAATAGACTGCGGTGTTCCCATGCTCAGCATGCATGCACCCTATGAAGTAGTAGGTAAGATGGACCTTTACATGTCCTACAAGGCATTTGCTGCTTTCTATAAGGACTGCAAGTAAATCGGGGTAAATTATGCGTATTGATAAATATTTGAAGGTTTCACGTCTCATAAAGAGGCGTACCGTTGCTGCCGAGGCTTGCACAGGCGGCAGGATAACAATTAATGACAAGGTTGCAAAAGCATCCAGCGAGGTTAAGGTGGGCGACATTATTACAATAACTTTTGGCGAAAGGGTTATTAAGGTGAGGGTTGAGACCATTACCGAGCACGCACTCAAAGCCGATGCTGCAGCTATGTACAGTGTAATTGAAGGTTAACGAAAAAAGTCTCCTAAAGGTGTGTCCACCTAAATGGAGACTTTTTTCTTAAATTTAGCAAATTAACTATTTACAATCACATTTTTTTACTGTATAATAATTATGTATCTCTATATAATAGAGGTACGTGTCGAAGGACATCCTTTAAAATATTTTAGGCTATAAGCCTTTGAAAATGAAAGGAAGGAAACTTTATGAAAAAGGTTTTAAGTATCCTTGTTGTGCTTTGCATGGTGCTTTCTCTTGTAACTGTTGCTAATGCGGCAGATTATGCACTTGCAGTCAACAACAACATAGCTATTAAGGTTGGCAGCACCAACGCAATAGCTTGGAACAACATTGTTAACACAGTTGCACCCGTTGAGGAAAACGGAACAATGCTCGCACCTGTAGCATTTGTAGTAGCGGGCTTTAACGGTTCTGTTACAGAATATGGCGGCGTTACCGTTGTAACAATGGGTGACACCAATGCATATATGATTGCAGGCAACCGCAACGTGGTTGTAAACGGCAGAGTATTTTATCCCGAAGTTGCACCTAAGGTTGTAAACGGCGTTCTTATGCTTCCTGTTGAATTCCTTGGCGAAACAGTTCTCGGAAAAGCTGTTTATTATGATGACGTTACAAAGGTAGCTGTTATTTCTCACAGAAAGTGTCTCTCCTCTCGTGACAGAGAAGTTCTGGACACAATCTCAACAGCTATTGATACAGGCGTTCTCCCCGAAATTGTTATCAAAGCACCTGTTCTTGAAACAGTAGGCGGTGCAATGGGCGGTTCCAATGCTGAAACAGGTCAGCTCAAGTTCGTTAGCGTTACTGCAGACCAGGAGCCCGAACCCGAAAATAACGGCTACTGCATGGTAGACGGTAACCTTGGTTCTCGTTGGGCAAGTAACGGTCCTGCTGTTGCTGTTCTTGACCTTGGTGCAGTTAAGCCTGTAACACACATTAAGGTAGCTGTTTGGAAGCCTAACGAAAGAGCTACAAACTATTCTGTTGAAGTTTCCGCAGATGGCGGCAGATACACAAGAGTATTTGATGGTTCATCTTCCGGTTCTACATATGATTCCTACGATGTTAACGATTCTATCCGTTACGTGAGACTCAGCACAAACGGCACAAGCGTAGGTACATGGGCAAGTATCCTTGAAGTTGAAGCTTGGAACGGTACAGCAGTTGTTACACCTTCTGTAGGTGGTGGTGCTACAGGTACAGTTGTAGCTGCTCCCACAGGCACAAAGGTTACACTTTCTTCCTCTATGCTTACAGCAAGCCAGACACCCGAAGCAGAAAACCATGCAGGCAACCTTGTTGACGGTAATAAGATGACAGTATGGGCTTCTCAGGGTGATGCATCCGTTACAATCAACCTTGGTAGTGCAAAGGTAGTATCTACTGTAGGTGTTGCAATGAAGATGTACGAGGATGACAGAACTATTCCTTATGACATTGAGCTTTCTAACGACGGTGTAACATTCACACAGGTTTGGACAGGTTCAAGTGAACCCATGACAGATACAACAAAGTATGTATCTATCGGTAGCGGTGCTCAGTATGTTCGTATCACAGCTCATGGTAACACAATCTCCGGTTGGAACTCCATTGCTGAAGTTGAAGTTTACACATCCGGTGCAGCTACAGGTACAACTACCACAACCACCACAACAACTACTACAACTGCTACAGGCGGAGGCTCTGTTGTTTCTACAGCTACAGGTACAAAGGTAGCTCTTTCCGCTTCCATGCTTACAGCAAGCCAGACACCCGAAGCAGAAAACCATGCAGGCAACCTTGTTGACGGCAACAAGCAGACAGTATGGGCTTCTCAGAACGAAGCGTTTGTAGTTATCGACCTTGGCAGCGAAAAGACACTTTCTTGCGTAGGCGTTGCTATGAAGATGTATGATGATACACGTACAATCCCCTACAAGATTGAAGTTTCTTCCGACGGCGTTTCATACACAGAAATCTGGAGTGGTGACAGCGAGCCTCAGACAGATACAACAAAGTATGTTTCCACATCTGCAAAGGCAAGATACATAAAGGTTACAGCTTACGGCAACACAGTTTCCGGCTGGAATAGTATTGGCGAAATCGAAGTATACACAAAATAACTTCATAAATGGCGCAGACCATTCAAAAACGGGCACTTTTATAAGTGTCCGTTTTGTATTAGCACGTGAAAAGGGTCAAGGCATACATCATAGGTATAGCCTTGACCCTTTTCACGTACTTCTGAATCCATTTCTGAGCGTTATTTTATAGGTGTAGAGGCTCTGTAGGGGCGATTCA
>JAFUJG010000173.1 GCA_017468215.1 Clostridia bacterium
AGCCTTTTTGCCGAACTGTTCCTCGGCTCTTAACTCAACGCTGCGGAGAATATCTGCCGCATTCTGATTAAATTCCTTAATGGAATATGCTTCGGACGGATGGAAGGGGAGAGCTATCATACATTCAATCTTGCTAAGGTCAATAACAACAGCTCTGTCGTAATATGCTACGTCTCCGGGAGAGAGCTTTTTATAGTCTTCCTTTCTGCCGTGGTTAGCATAAAATGCCTCTACCTTTTCGTCTGTTTCCCAGATAGAGGAAAGGCAGGTTGTTTCAGTGGTCATAACGTCAATACCTATACGGAAGTCCATAGAAAGGTTTTCTATACCGTCACCGCAAAATTCAAGCACGCTGTTCTTTACAAAACCGTTCTTGAATGTGGCACGTACAAGCTCCAATGCTACGTCGTGAGGGCCTACACCCTTTTTGGGTGTGCCTGTAAGGTAAACAAGCACAACATCGGGGTTAGCTACATCATAGGTGTTGTTTAAAAGCTGCTTAACCAATTCAGGGCCGCCTTCGCCTATAGCCATTGTACCAAGTGCACCGTAGCGTGTGTGCGAGTCAGAGCCAAGCATCATGCCGCCACCCTTTGCCATCATTTCACGTGCATACTGGTGGATAACTGCCTGGTTAGCAGGAACATATATACCTCCGTACTTTTTTGCAGCACTAAGACCGAACACATGGTCATCCTCGTTAATTGTACCGCCTACAGCACAAAGGGAGTTGTGGCAGTTTGTAAGGGCATAAGGCACGGGAAATTCCTTTAAGCCGCTGCCACGTGCAGTCTGGATAATGCCCACATAGGTAATATCGTGGCTGATAAGAGAATCGAACTTAATGCTCATTTTTGTTTTGTCGTCTGTCACACAGTGAGCACGCATTATCTGATATGCCATTGTGTTTTCACGAGCCATCCGGGGAGAAGGGAGAGATGCATCTGCCCATATAAGCTCTCTGCCATCTTTGAGATAAACACCGTTTTCTATAAGCTTTGTCATAAATATGACCTCCTGAATAAAAATTGCTTGTTATATTGGAAAAAATATTATATAATAATCTTATAAATTATTTAAAGGATGACTGCAATGAAAAAAATCAACGAAAATGCAAGCTGCAGCAGATGCGTCTTCCGTGGTGAAGCAGAGGGTGATTATTTTCTTTGCACCAAGAAGGGAAAAGTTAAGCCTTCCGACGTGTGCAAAAAATATACCTTTGACCCCTTCTGCAAAAGACCGCCCAGACAAAGGCGCTTTGACACATCCATGTTCGACCCGTTGGATTTTGACATTAATCCGTAACACGAAGGGTTATCTCACCGCTTGAAAGATAAATATCGCCCTTTGAGGTGTTAACAACAAGTGCACCCGAATCGGTAATGGCTGTGCATAAACCCGAAAATCTTTCGTTGCCACGTGTACATAAAACACGCCTGCCTATTACAACCGAATACGCCTTGTAATATTCCATAAAGTCATATGACGGAAGGCGGGATATATCATCTAAAAGGTTTTTGGTTATTTCGGCAATAAGCACGTTGCGGGTTACGTTGCAATTTTCGGGAAGATGTATTACAATATCTTTAATTTCTTGTGGCATAGCATTTGGTGCAAAATTTATGCCAATGCCTATTACGGCATGTGTGTTATCACAAATCTCACACAAAATGCCGGCAAGCTTCTTTCCGTTCAGTAAAATGTCGTTAACCCATTTTATTCCGCAGTCAATATTGTAAAGCTTTTTTACAGCCTTGTGAACTGCTACCGAGGAAAGTGTTGTTATAAAAGGGATGTTTTCATATAAATCGGCAATATGTACCCTCAGTGACATATAAACCCCCGAATGTGCAGGGGAGAAAAAGCTTCTGCCCAGCCTGCCACGGCCAAGGGTTTGGCTGTCGGCAACAACCAATGCAAAATCCTCACTGAGCTCTTTTGCATAGCTGTTGGTCGAATCAATGGTATCAAAGGTAAAAATGGGCAGCAAAGGATTATCAAGATGCTTTTGTATTTCATTTTTTGAAATAATATCCTGCATGATAATTCACACAGCCTTTCTGCCTTGTCGATTTTCGTACCATTATAACATAGCAGAGGGCATTTGTAAATTAAAAAATGATTAAACTGTGTATAATTTTAATTATATAAATTAACAAAAGGAGAGGACGAAACTTATGAAAAAAGTTTTAGCCATCATGCTGACTATCTGTATGGTTATGGCATTTGTTCCCGCAATCAGCTTTGCGGCAGATACTACAATCAGTGCAGTAAGAACAGCATACTTCAATTCCTCGGGTAGCGAGTGGAAGGCTTCCGACGGAGACAATGTCTTGGTTTCCACAGGTGCAACAGGCTGGACAGGTGCATCCAGCTTCACCGACACAGACGGCACTGTAACCACACAGGCTTCTGTTAACGGTACAAACTTCGGCTCGGCAAGACATGCGCTTATTGCGTTCACAATTCCTGCTGATTTTGACCCCGATAACACAGCCAAGGTTACACTTTCCATGAAGATTAAGAACGTTAAGCAGGTAACAAGCGGTGTTCGTCTTTCTGTTTACGGCAACAGCGTGGACGGCACATGGTCCACATCTTCCGATAAATCTATTTTTGGTGTGAACGGCTCAACAAGCGGCCTTACAAGTCTTACACTTCTTGGTCTTACAGATGCACTTTCTACAGGTAACCAGACGGGTGAAAGTGCATCTAACGAAACAATTACACTCTCAAGCCAGAAGCTTACTGAATATGTTTGCCAGATGGCCGAGGAAGGCAAAACAGAAGTAACCTTCCGCCTGGCGGCTCCTTTGGGCGGTATCCGTATTTACGATACAAACACATCTACACCCCCTACACTCACAATTGAGGAAGGTAAGGTTACAGACGTTACCGTTAAAACTGTTTATATGGATGGCGAAACAGAAGTTTCCTCCACAAGCACAACAGTAAGCAACATTATCGCAGGCACTACATATAACTACACAGGTACGCCTGCATTTAGTGCAACAATTGACGGCGTTATCTATACATATTCCGCAGAAGACTCCACTCTTTCCACTACAGCAAATGCTGACGGCACAGGCGAGATTGTGCTTGTATATAATAAGTACGACGAAAGTCAGACCTTCTCCGGCTACGAAGTAGACGATGAGGGTGCATGGTGCTGGTTTGCTGACCCCAGAAGTATTTCCTATTCTAACGGAGATGACCTTGACTTTACAATCCTCGGCTATATCGACATTCACGGCTCGATTAAGGCTACACAGATTAACCACTTAACTGACGAAGTTAACGAGGTTTTAATCCGTTCAAATATCCAGCCCGATGACCACAATAACCCCACTTTCCTTGTTCTTCCCGACGAAAGGATTATTGTGTTCTACTCTCGTCATACTGACGAAGCCTGCTTC
>JAFUJG010000174.1 GCA_017468215.1 Clostridia bacterium
TCATCTTGCATGCAGCGCTGATTCTTGTAATCCAAAGTCTTCTGAAGTCTCTCTTTTTAAGCTTTCTACCTACATAAGCGTAGCTCATGGACTTCATAACAGCCTGGTTTGCTGTTCTGAAAAGCTTGGACTTACCGCCACGGTAACCCTTAGCAAGCTTTAAAACTTTTTTATGATGTTTTCTGGTGTTAAGTGCACCTTTTACTCTAGCCATTAGTTAATCCTCCTATCAATTATTTGTAAGGTATAAGCTTCTTGATAACTTTTGCGTTAGGAACGGAAGCGTAACCGCCTTTTCTGAGTCTTCTCTTTCTCTTAGTGTCCTTCTTGTTGAGAATGTGACTTCTGAAAGCTTTAGCTCTCTTTACCTTGCCGCTCTTTGTAAGACTGAAGCGCTTAGCAGCAGCTCTGTGTGTCTTTATTTTAGGCATAATACCTCTCCTCTCATAATCTTTGTGATTTATTATTCACGCCAAAGGCGTAGAAAACTTATTTCTTGGGTGACATGAACATAGCCATGTTCCTGCCCTCTAACTTGGGCTTTTTGTCAACGATGCCAACCTCAGCTGCACCTTCTGCAAACTTGTTTAAAAGTTCCTCGCCCACAGCACTGTGGTGAACCTCACGGCCACGGAAACGTACAGTAACCTTAACCTTGTCGCCACCCTTTAAAAACTTGATTGCATTTCTTAACTTTGTTTCAAAATCATGTGTATCAATAGAAGGCGAAAGTCTTACTTCCTTTGTATCTACAACCTTCTGGTTCTTACGGTTTTCCTTTTCACGCTTGCTTTCTTCAAACTTGAACTTACCGTAGTCCATAATTTTGCAGGTAGGAGGAACAGCTTTGGGTGCGATAAGTGCAAGGTCCATGTTTTCCTTAGCAGCAACCTCTAAAGCATCCTTAATGGGCATAATACCGAGCTGTGCGCCGTCTTTGCCTATTACTCTGACTTCCTTTTCACGAATTTCTTCGTTTATTAACAATTCCTTACTGATAAAAAACACCTCCAAAAATTTTGAAAACAAAAAATACGATGAAAGACAATTTCACCGCACTCAAATAAAATTACCGGTACTTTTCCGGTCAAGCTATTAACCCCAGACGCCATTTGCTTGAGGTGAGAAGCGGCTACTTCTGCTTTATTCCCGCATATAATACCATAACTTTCCCGCCCTGTCAATACCTTTTTTAAAAAAAATTAATTAAAAGCTTCGCTTTTGTGAATTGTGCCTCGCACATGAATTGCCTGTGGCATGAATAGCACTATGGGCATTTCGGAAGAAATTCCGTTTGCGGAATTTCTACATTAATGAATTTCAGCGAAATTCATTTCATGTTGCAAAGCAACAATTCATGGCAAAGCCAATTCATGCGAGCAAAGCTTGCAATTCATTTTTCTATTGCATTTCCTTTTTTCCTGTTATATAATATCTGTAATTTGGAGTTTTATATTGAAAGGACTTGATTTAATGAACAAGGAATTGTTATCAATCTTAGAAAAAAACAGCCGCATAACTCCTAGTGAAATCGCCGTTATGCTCGGTACAACAGAGGATAGCGTAAAGGAAGAAATCAAAAAGCTTGAAGACGAAAAAATCATCCTCGGCTACCGTACCCTCATTAACTGGGAGCAGGTTGAAAAGGATACAATCAAAGCATACATCGAACTTAAAATAACACCTCAGGCGGCAAAGGGTTTTGACCGTGTTGCCGAAAAAATTTATAAATACCCTCAGGTAAAGAGCCTCACTCTTATGAGCGGCGCTTACGACCTTCTTTTGGAGGTTGAGGGTGAAACACTCCGTGATGTGGCTATGTTCGTTTCCGAAAAGCTTTCACAGATGGATTCTGTTATTGCTACAACAACTCACTTTGTTTTAACAACATATAAAAAGGAAAATGTTATTTTCCAGCATCCCGATACAGATCCCAGAGAGGTTATCACATTATGATTAATTACGAAAATGTCATATCAAAGGTTGCAGGCAACATTCCGCCCTCGGGTATACGAAAGTTTTTCGACATAGTATCCGAAATGAAGGATGCCATTTCGCTTGGCGTAGGCGAGCCTGACTTTGTTACCCCCTGGCCTATCCGTGAGGCAGGAATACAGGCACTTGAAAGGGGTAAAACCCATTACACCTCAAATGCAGGTACAATTGAGCTCCGCCGTGAAATTGCCGGTTTTTTAAAAAGAAAATACGCTCTTACATACGACCCAAACAGCGAAATTATCGTTACAGTAGGCGGAAGCGAAGCTATTGACGTTACTCTCCGTGCCCTGTTAGAGCCGGGTGACGAGGTTTTAATCCCCGAGCCCAGCTTTGTATGCTACAAGCCCTGTACAGCCCTTGCAGGCGGTATCCCCGTGCCCATTGTTACAGAGGAAAAGGATAATTTCCGCCTTACTAAGGAAAAGCTTTTAGAAAAAATCACACCTAAGACAAAGGTTTTAATCCTTCCCTTCCCCAATAACCCCACAGGTGCTATTATGGAAAAGGAAGACTTGGAGGAGATTGCCTCTGTTCTCCGTGACACAAACATTATTGTTTTGTCTGACGAAATTTATTCCGAGCTTACATATAACGGCAAAAAGCACGTATCCTTTGCATCTATTGACGGAATGTGGGAGAGAACAGTTACAATCAACGGCTTTAGTAAGGCATTTGCCATGACAGGCTGGAGACTGGGCTTTGCCGCTGCACCCCGCCCCCTTGCACAGGTAATGTACAAAATTCACCAGTATGCAATCATGTGTGCGCCCACAGTAAGCCAGGCGGCTGCTGTTGAAGCACTCCGCAACTGTGACGACGATGTTGAAAACATGTGCCGTGAGTACAATCACCGCCGCCGTATATTGGTTGATGGCTTCCGCAAGATGGGTCTGAGCTGCTTTGAGCCCGAGGGTGCCTTCTATGTGTTCCCTAACATTTCCTCCTTAGGCTATAGCAGTGAGGAATTTGCCCAGAAGCTTTTAGAGGAAGAAAAGGTAGCCGTTGTTCCCGGCAATGCCTTTGGTCAGTCGGGCGAAGGCTTTGTCCGTTGCAGCTATGCTTACAGTATTGAAAACATTAAGGAAGCTCTCCGCCGCATTGCAAGCTTTGTTGAACGACATAAGAAATAATAAAATAGAAAATGTTCAGGAATTACTCCTGAACATTTTCTTTTTGTTTTTTATAAATATCTACAGCATTGAGCTTTATTCCGGGAGCATCTCCAACAATTCCGCTTTGTTTTTCCAGTCATTTTTCAAAAACCACATTTTCAGTCTCATAAGACTATCCCGTGCATATGAAGTTTTTCCGTAAAAAGAAACACCATGTCGGATAAACAGTACCAAAGCCTCCTCGGCATCCTCGTAAACGTGTAATCCTTGCATTATTTCCTCCTCAATAAGGGCATTCATTATAATGCAAATACCTTCAAACACATCTTTATCCAGTTTTTCCTTTCGCAGTTCACCAATCATATCGCCCTTTTCTGCACAGACAAGTGCCAGATATTCGTCACTCACGGTATTTGTACAGCCTCTTGACAAAATCCACCGTCTTATTTCTTCTGTTTCGGGGACAAGTTTGTTAACAGCATGAATTTTTCCCCATCCATGCATTCTTTCTGCCATGCCGAAAACTACCTCATTAAAATCCGGCAGACTACCCAATGCCCCGATACAATAAATCGTCAGTTCTTCATAAAGGCTCAAATACATCAGCTTATTTATCAGATTGTCGTCGTCATGCTCAAATAGGCTCATTAAAGAAACAGCCAATTTTACCATTTCCACTTCTCTGCTGTCAGTCAATGTCACTTCTGCATAGGTGTGCAGTCTTACCAAATTATAGCTGTCAATATCGTCGCACAGCAAGCTTATCAAAGGATTTACAATTCCCACACAGCGGTTTTTAACAACCAATTCTTTAATTTCATTTCTGACAGCTTTTTTTCTTTCATTGGAAAGCTCTGCATCAATTCCGAAAATTTCTTTTAAAAGCCCTGCTATTTTCTCCGCAGCATCATACTTTTCAACATTTTGGCAATGAAAGAGTACCGAGCCGTCCATTGCACCGGGTGCAAACCGCACTGCCGACTTTTCATCTTCTTCTATTTTGAAGTTTCTTGGCAACATTCCATATTTAACATTTTTCACAATCTGTTTTAATACTCCGTCTGCCATTATTGTATCTCATTCTCCTCTTTTATCATCTGCATCAAGGCATCTGCGTCGTTAAGCTTGTCGTTTGTTTTATAGCTGCAGCCGGGAAGCAGCGGGTCAAAGCCGCAAAGGGTTTTCATATCGCAGTATTTGCAGGCACTTTGTGTTGGATGAATTTCGTTCCTGCCTGCAAGTATTTCGCTGCAAAGCCGTTTAACGGTGCTTTTGGCGTGCTTTGAAATTGTCGAAAAGCTTTCTGCCGTTGCCACCTTGGAATATGCATCAAAAGTACCCTTGCTTGTCCTTTTTGCAGGGATAACATCGCTTCCCTGTGCGTAAAAGGCATCCATTGCGGTGAGGATTTCCTCGTCCTCAAGCACAAGGCCGTCCATTTTCATTTTTTTGAGGATTGCCGTTTCAACATCTGCCCCCTCTCTTATATCGCTGCGGTCAAGGACGGGGTCATCAATACGGAAATAAAGCATTCCCGCAGGGCGGTAATTACCTCCCTCGCAGATGGTGGTCAGGTAAATTGCCAGCTGCAGGTCAAGTCCGTAATAAATGTTCGACAGGGAAAATTTCTTCTCGCCTGATTTGTAGTCAATAATTCTGACAAAGCTGCCACGGTTTGTCTCGAGGATATCGGCACGGTCAACCCTGCCACGGAGCACAGCCTTCTGCCCGTTGGGCAAATCAATGGTAAGCGGCTTGAAATCGCCGTTTTTGTCAAAGACAATTTCATAACCCAAGGGCTCAAAAATGCCCTTTTTCATATGCTCGCAAAGTGCTGTTACGCTTCGCTTTGCAATCCTTTTAAGCCTTATGAACAAGTTACGTATTCTGGGCGAGGTTTCAATAAGGTGTTTGTTAAGCCCTCCGATAAGCTCCATTGTCAGCTCCTCGGTCTTTTTGTCGATATATTCCTTGTCAGCATCACGCCAACTGATGCCGTCTTCCTTAAGGCCTTTGCCGAAAAGGTCCACAAATTCGTGCAGAAAGGTGCCGCTGTCTGCAGGGGTAACCTCTAATTCCTTTCGTTCTTTAAGGTTAAGTGTTACCGATGCAAAATACGAAAAGGGACACTTGGTGTAATTTTCCAGCCTTGATACGCTTGTGTTTATGCCCTCGCCGTAGCGTGAGGCTATCAGCTCGCTGTAAATAAGCTCGGTACGGTTTTCGTAGTCGCTGTGCTTTTCAATTTCACGCACACGCTCCTTCCACTCGTCACTCTTGCGGTAGTAGTCAAGGGCGGTAAGCCATTCGTCGCCAATATCCTCGCCCTTTCGCATGGAGGAATACGCCACAACAAAGTCCTCATAGGTGCTTTGTGCACTGCCTATATATTCCATGGGGTTGTCCTTTTTAAAGCCGTCTGTTTCGATACAGTTGGGGAAAACCCTCCTTACCCTTTTTATTACCGAGGAGGGGTTTGCACCGTCACGACCTACAGGGTAGCTCACTAAAAGGTGGTCTGTGGCACAAGTAAGTGCGCTGTAAACAAGGCTTTCCTCCATGTATGCTTTGCCCAAGGTGTCGGGGGGCAGCTCAATGCCGTATCCTGCCAGCTCAAGCCTGTCGGCGTTGGTGAAAATGCCTGTGTCCTTAGGCACCGCAGGGAAAACGCCCTCTGCCGCACCTATTATGATAACACATTTTGCACCATGGCCTCTTGCACGGTCAATGCTTCCTGCACATACGCAGTCTGCCGAGGATGGGATAACGCCAATCTCCACGTTTTCGATGCCTGAGGACAATATGTTAAGAAAGTCTTCCGCTGTGATGGTTTTGTCGCCAAAGGCATCACAAAAGCATTCTAAAACGCCTATGAGCAAATCGTAAACCTGCTTTGTACGCATAGCCTGGAGCATTTCGCCACGGTTTGAAAGAGATTGGGATATTTTTTCGATTTTTTCTTCAAGGGCACACTGCTGCAAAAACTCGTAAAATGCAACACACATTTCACGGCCTGTATGCTTGCCCTTTATTTTACCTTCCAGCTCAATAAGAGGCGTTATAAGCTTGAGCCTTGTGTCGTTTATCCTTCTGTAGTACGCCTCGTCCTTCTCCTGCTCCTTTATGCCCTCGGGCATCTCCCACCTTGTGTCACGCTTCCAGTCGCCGGAGCGTACACCCGATGATAGAGCATAGTTTTCTATCTCACATGCCGCCAAGGTGTCAATAGGAGCAAATGCCGTTTTCATAAAGCTGAAAATGTCGGCATTTTTCCAGCCGTTAGAAATAATCCTTATTGCGCTCATGGCAAAAATAGCCGCCGCTTCGCCTGAAAGAGGCGTTTTTTTGTCCATGAACAAAGGTATGTCAAACATATCAAACACACGTGAAAGGCTTTTTTCGTAAGGTGCCATATCACGTGCAACTATGGCAATGTCACGGTAACGATAGCCATAGTCCCTGCAAAGAGCTTCGATATAGCGTGCTGCCTTTACAGCCTCGGAGTATTCGTCACGGGCACGGTGTACGCAAATGCGGTCTGTTTTGCCTTCAAATACCACGCTTTCGTCAAAAAAGCTATTTTCCAAAGCCTTCATCTCGTCAAAAGCGGTGTGCATTGCACCCTCGGTTTCGATAATTGTGCCAAGGGGCACACCCTTCTCGCTGCAAAGCCTTTTAAGGCGGTCAAGGCTTCGCTGTGCGGTGACAAATTCGTCTCCGCCGCCCGATGCACAAAGGGCAACGGTTACACTTCTGCACTTTGTGAGCATTTCGCCTATAACGGCGTATTCCAAGGGGGTAAACGCCTGGAAGGAGTCGATAAACACGTCTCTTTGTTTCATGTAATCGGTTGCGGCAATGTTTTTCCTTAAGCCCTCTAATAAATCGTCGGCATCACGGTAGCCCGACTTCATAAATTCGTCATAGGCTTCGCTTATTTTAACACAGTCGGCAAGCTTTTTCTTTAAAAGGGCGTTGTCGCTTTGTGCCATGGCACGCTCAATTTTTTCCCGTGTTACGCCGTACTGCTTGAAGGTTGTTATTATGACAGCTGCTTCCTGTGCCATTTCGCCACGCTTTGCACTGCCGCCGAAAAGGGTAAGGGAGGGTGCTATTTTACGCACAATATCGCCCAACACCATTACCCTGCCTGTTCCTTGAAGGCTTTCTCCTGCATCACAGCCAAACATTTCCTCTAAAAAATATGCCAGTCGCCTGAAGCTGTAAACATTAGGATAACCCATGCCGCTCATGCCAAAAGCCGCAGTTATTTTTTTCTCTGCGGCAAAGCTGTACTGCTCGGGTACTATGTATATTGCATTTTCGGTTTGTTTCATCAAGCGGAGCATGGTTTCACTTTTGCCGCTTGAGCTTCTTCCGGTGATTATTCTGAGCATTTTTTCCTTTTCCTTCTTACTTTTTTAAGCATTTCTCTCTCAGAGGGGGTAAGCTCTGCCTTTTTTAAAAGGTCGGGGCGTTTGAGCTTTGTGCGGATAAGGCTTTGCTCACGCCTCCATTTTTCAATATTTGCGTGATGCCCCGAAAGCAGAACCTCGGACACACGCCTGCCCATAAATTCCACAGGGCGAGTATACTGGGGGTATTCCAAAAGGGAGTTATAGTGGCTCTCAACCTCCATTGTTTCGTTAGAGTCTAAAACCCCCTCCTTCATCCTTGCGGTGGCATCGATAACAATCATTGCAGGAAGCTCGCCGCCTGTTAAAACGTAATCCCCCACCGAAATTTCCTCATCGACGATTTCTTCGATAATCCGCTCGTCAACGCCCTCGTAGTGACCGCACAAAAGCACCACATGCTCCATCTGGGCAAGAGACCGTGCCTTTTGCTGGTTAAACACATTGCCCTGAGGCGACATGTATACAACGTAGGGCTTTGTATCGCCGCAGACTGATTTGTACGCCTTGTAAATAGGCTCGGGCTGCATAACCATGCCGCCCCCTGCACCGTAGGGGTAATCGTCCACACGGCGGTAATTACCCTGGGAAAAATCACGTATGTTTATATATTCAGTTTCGATTATTCCTTTTTTTAAGGCTCTCCCGATTATGCTTTCCCCAAGGACAGACTCAAACATTTCGGGGAAAAGAGTTAATACCGAAAATTTCATCAGTCAATCAATCCCTCTATCGGTGTAATGTAAATTTTCTTTTCGTCCAAATCAACACGGTCCACAAATGCATCGCACTTGGGGATTAAAATTTCCTTATCGTCCTTTTTAATAACAAGAAGGTTCTGTGCCGCTTTTTCCAAAACATCGCAAACCTGGCCGATAGCTTCGCCCTCAACGGTTACGGCGGTAAGGCCGATTAAATCGATAAGATAATACTCACCTTTGGGAAGGGGCGGGAAATCCTCTCTTTTGGCAAAGAGGGACACGTTTTTCATCCTCTCTGCACCGTTCATATCCTCCACGCCTTCAATTGTAACCAAAAGGCAGTTTTTGCCCTCTCTTACAGAGGTTATTTTATAGGAGTTTTCCTTTTTATCGTACAAAACAGACACCTTTTTGAAAAAGTCAGGTGAGTCAGCATAAAAAAGGGCTTTCATCTCGCCTTTTACGCCATGAGTGTTTGTAATTTTCATAACTTCAATCATTTGTGACACCTACTTTGCATTATTTATTTCATTATAATGCAATTTCCTCTTTTTTGCAATACACACTTAAAATTTATAAACGGAACACCCATTTCTCAACTACTGAACTGTACCTGCTCTGTCTTCGGTATTGCGGGCGATTCATGAATCGACCCTACGGCATTCTGCACTAATATAAGGTCTCTTATTTTCATCATGGAGCAATCGATTTTAAGCATTTCGTCGGCACATTTTTTTAAAAGCTCAATGTGCTTTTCGTCGTGGATGTTATCGCTTTTGTATTTGAGCTGATGCTCACACGCCGCCCAGGAGTTCATAACCATGGTCCTCAGCTGTATTTCGCATACCGCATAGCGTGTTTCACCTGCGTGGATAATAGGTGTTTTTACAATCATATGGTAGCGTCTGTAGCCGTTCTTTTTAGGATTTTTTATGTAATCCTTAATCTCAACTACCTCAATGTCACTGCAGGAGGCTATCTCCTGTGCCATTTTATAAACATCGTCCATATAAGGGCATATAATCCTTATACCTGCAATATCGTAAAGGTTTTCTCGGGCACTTTGCACATGGGTTGGAAAGCCTCGCTTTTTAAGCTTTGCCTTGGTGCTTTCGGGGGTTTTTATCCTATAGCGTACA
>JAFUJG010000016.1 GCA_017468215.1 Clostridia bacterium
CCAAAACAGCACCCATAAATCCCAGTTCCTCACATATTACGGAGAAGATAAAGTCAGTCTGCTTTTCGGGCAGGTATGCCATCTGGGTCTGTATGCCTTCCTTATAGCCTGTTCCGAACAGCTGACCGCTGCCCACTGCAATTTTTGACTGTATAATATGATAGCCTGAGCCAAGAGGGTCTGCTTCGGGATTAAGGAACGAAAAAATACGCTCCTTCTGATATGGCTTAAGGAAAAAGAACCATGCAAGCAGTGCTCCTGCAACGCCAACCCCTGATGCGGTGAGGATGTATTTATAGCTTATGCCTGCAAAAAACACCATAAGAATAAACATGAAAACAAAAACCATTGCCGTACCTGCGTCAGGCTGCAGAAGGATAAGTGCAACAGGGATAATAAGATGCAGAAGAAGTAACAGTATGTTGGGAATTGAGTTTATGTCCTCTTTGATTTTCGCAACATGAGCCGAAAACGAAACAAGGAAACAAACCTTTGCAATTTCAGCAGGCTGAATATTTACAAAGCCAAGGTCAATCCAACCCTGGGTACCTGTGTCCTCTCGGCCAATACCGTGGATTAAAACCACAACCAAAAGTGCAAGACCTATGCCCATAGCAAGGAAACGAAAATTTTTAAGGACAGAATAGTCCATAAAGGTTATTATCAAGGCAGCCGTAAGACCTATGATAAAAGCAACGGATTGCACCAGCACAAACTTTGTACTGCCCATGCTTGCCGTGGCAGAATTAATCATAAATATGCCGAAGATAACTGTTATTATAACTGCAAAAAGCAGTTTAATGTCTGCACCCTCACGGGAGAAAAACTTTTTAAGCATAATTGCCTCCAAGGTGGGTTGCAGTTTACTTTGATAAGGTAACTGCAACGATTTTTAGCGGTATGGGGACACAGCCATTCATTCATTTTTCATTTAATTTGTGACAAAACGGATGAGTGAGTAAGGCGAGGAGAGCCCGACCCAATATGGTTTTAATCGGCAAATTTTCCGCCATAATGCACCAAAATGCTCACCAATACACAAAGTATAGGTTCCGCTTTTGGCACACTTTGACGAAAAATTTGCACGATTAAAACTCTACGCCCCTTTTCGCTGGAAAAATTGATGGATTTTTGGTGCGGAAATTGCCGATAGGCTGTCGCCTTTCAAAATTGACAAGCCGAAAAGACGCAATTTGAACAAGAAAAGGGCATATGGGGTTCGACTCCCCTCGCCTTAGGCAATGTCCCCCAAAGTGAGTTTTAGTGAATACACATTAATATTATAACATAAATCTTATGAAATCAATAGTAATAATGAAAAAAGTGTTGCATTGAGAGGGCTTTCTGGTGTATACTATATTGGTATAAATATGTACATAAGAAAGGATTTGAGTTTGATGTACACAAACGTATTTGACGAGCT
This sequence comes from Clostridia bacterium, assembly GCA_017468215.1. Classification (GTDB taxonomy): domain Bacteria; phylum Bacillota; class Clostridia; order UMGS1883; family UMGS1883; genus RGIG1927. The sequence continues at coordinate 1,424 of JAFUJG010000016.1, forward strand.
CCGTGAACGTGGTCTTATTGCACAGACAACTCACGAAGAAGAAATCAGAGAATTACTCGGTAAGGAGAAAGTAACTTTTTATATAGGTTTTGACCCCACTGCAGACAGCTTACACGTTGGTCACTTTTTGCAGATGGTTGTTATGCGTCACATGCAGAACTACGGCCACCGTCCCATTGCTCTTGTGGGCGGCGGTACAGGTATGGTAGGCGACCCCTCCGGCCGTACCGATATGCGTAAGATGATGACGGTTGATATTATCGAACACAACTGTGAATGCTTTAAGAAGCAGTTGTCTTCCGTTATTGACTTTTCTGAGGGAAAGGCATTGATGGTTAACAACGCTGACTGGCTTCTTAAGCTTAACTATGTTGACTTTTTGCGTGACATAGGTACATGCTTCTCTGTTAACAAGATGCTTACAGCTGAATGCTTCAAGCAGAGATTGGAAAAGGGTCTTTCCTTCCTTGAATTTAACTATATGCTTATGCAGAGCTATGACTTTTTGATGCTCAGCCGTGAATACGATTGTAAGATGGAGCTTGGCGGCGACGACCAGTGGAGCAATATCTTAGGCGGTATTGACCTTTGCAGAAGAAAGGACCAGAAGCAGGTTTACGGTATGACATTTACACTTCTTACAAACAGCGAAGGTAAGAAGATGGGTAAGACAGCATCCGGTGCTGTATGGCTTGACCCCGAAAAGTATTCGCCTTACGATTTCTACCAGTACTGGAGAAACGTTGACGATGCTGACGTTGTAAGATTTATGAAGATGCTCACCTTCGTTCCCATGGACGAAATCAGAGAGTTTGAAAAGCTCGAAGGCAGCCAGTTAAATGCTGTTAAGTCCCGCCTTGCATACGAGGTTACAAAGCTTGTACACGGCGAAGACGAAGCAAACAAGGCAAAGAGTGCGGCAGAAGCAGTTTTCGGCGGACAGGGCTCCGATGAGAATATGCCCACCTTCGAAGTGGACAAGGCTGACGGCAGTGAAACTGTTATGGACGTGCTTGTAAGAGCAGGCTTTATTCCTTCCAAGGGTGAAGGCAGAAGACTTGTTCAGCAGGGTGGTCTTTCCATCAACGGCGAAAAGATGACAGACTTTGCACTTTTACTTACACAGGATTTGTTCAACGAGGACAAGGTTGTTGTAAAGAAGGGCAAAAAAGCATTCTTGAAGATTGTTGTTAAGTAATGCTTTTTAAGAAAAAACCAAAGGGTAAAACACCTTGCGAAATAAATCTTGACTACTATATGCACCGAGATTCGCTGACAGGGCTTTTTGATAAGGCAGCGGCAGTAAGGATGTATGAAAAGGTTAAGTCTTCGGCAGAATACGAAGTTGTAGCTGTGAGGCTTGCAGGCTGTGCCGACATGCCAAGCTGTAAGGCGGATATTCTTTTAAAAGAAGCAGGTGCACTTTTGCCCAGGATTTGCAACGAAGAAATTTTCCGTGTTGAACAGGGTGACTTTATTGTGTTTTCAAAAATGGCACAAACCCAGACGGACAGGCTTGAGTTTTTCTTCAATCAATTATCCGATGGCGAGGAAAGATACCTGGTTGCAAGGGATAAGTTGGATAAAAATGAGTCATTTGCCATCTTTTACAGGCGTATTAAACGGCATCTGGGTGCGGTAGATATAACCGAGGTACTCAAATGCGGTAATTTGGTAAAAAATACTTGATATTAGTAGTATTATAGTGTATAATAATAAAAAAATATGGATTTTTTAATCCGATAAGAAAGGATTTGTTAAAATGATTTCAGCAGGCGATTTCAGAAATGGCGTAACTTTTGAATATGACAACAGCGTTTTCCAGGTTGTTGAATTCTTGCACGTAAAGCCCGGTAAGGGTGCGGCTTTCGTTCGTACAAAGCTCAGAAACGTTATCAACGGTGGTGTTGTTGAAAGAACATTCAACCCCACAGATAAGGTTCAGGAAGCAAGAATCGAAAGAAAGAGCAAGCAGTACCTTTACAAGGACGACGATTTCTATAACTTCATGGACCCCGAAACTTACGAACAGGACCAGATTGCAATTGCAGATATCGAAGATGCAATGAAGTTTGTTAAGGAAAACGAAGATGTTATGATTCTTTCCTACAAGGGTAAGGTATTCAGCTGCGAACCTCCGCTGTTTGTTGAACTTGAAGTTACAGAAACAGAACCCGGTTTTGCAGGCAACACAGCTCAGGGTGCTACAAAGCCCGCTGTTGTTGAAACAGGTGCAACTGTTAAGGTTCCGCTTTTCATCAACCAGGGTGAAAAAATCAGAATTGATACAAGAACAGGCGAATACATGGAAAGAGTTAAGAACTGATTTTTCCTGTAAAGAAAGACAGAGGTATTATTATGGGATATTTATCTGAAAAGGCAGCTTACCTTAAGGGTCTTACTGAAGGTCTCGAAATAGATAAGTCCTCTAAGGAAGGTAAGCTTCTTGCAGCTCTTGTTGAAGCTTTCGACGAGATGGCTATTGAAGTTGACGATATGGTTATTATTCAGGAAGATATGCAGGAGCAGCTTGACGAGGTTGACGAAGCTCTTGCAGACCTTGAAGACGATTACTATGCTCTTGATGAAGACCTCGAAGAAGATTACGACGAGGAATTTGACGAGCTTGATGACCTCGACGATTTGGACGAGGAATGGGATGAGGAATACTCATTCGAATGTCCTAAGTGCGGTGATGTGGTTTATATCAATCCCGAGCTTATTGATGATGATGTTAAATATATCGTTTGTCCTAACTGTGAGGAAAAAATTCTTCTTGAATTTGACACCGACAATGAATAATTAAAAATAAAAGCGGATGTTGCATTAAGCAACATCCGTTTTTTGTTTATAGTTAAAAGAACAAAGTGCCGCTTTTAAGACCCCCCTGTGGGAGCCTTAAAAGCGGCACTTTCGGCGGGATGAATGCGATTAACCCCGCCGATTTTATTCGGAAACCTTCTTTCCCGAACCCTTCGCTATTTTATA
>JAFUJG010000175.1 GCA_017468215.1 Clostridia bacterium
AACTGGGACGAAGGTACAATTATTGACTTTAACCAGTTTGGCTGGTATAACCGTGCATGGGCACCCCAGGCTATATGGGACCCCGAGTTCTATGATGAAGAAACAGGAGAATACGGTGCATACATGATTTACCTTGCACTTTGCTCCGGCGGCAACACACAGATGTATAAGGTTTACAGTAAGGATATGAAAACCCTTATTACAAAACCCGAGCTTCTGTACCGACATGACGAGTTTAAGGACGATATCGACTCTGACATTATCTATAAGGACGGCTTGTATTACATGTACGTTAAGGACGAGAGTGCGGGCGGTATTTATGTAGTAACAAGTGAACACGCAGGCGGTCCTTACTCCGAAAGAATAAACGCCCTTCCCAGAAAAAATAGAAACGGAAACGATGTGGCAATTGAAGGCAGCGGTATTTTCAAGCTGATGAATGAGGATAAGTATAATATTGTCTATGATGCATATAACGACGGATTTTTCGTTATGACACAGACAGAGGATTTGGTTAACTTCACACAGCTTGACCGCAGTGAATATTCCTTTGACTTCACGCCCAGACACGGCTATGTAATTCCCATATCAAAGGCTGAAACCGATGCTCTTGAAGAAAAGTACGGCAAGAGCGTGGCTGAACGCACCGAAAAAGCAAAAAATCCCATTGCATATTACGATTTTGAGGACGAATGCGACAAGTCGGGAAATTTTAATGATGCGCAGTTGATGGAATCCGCCGCAATTGCGCATGGTATTTCGGGCGGACAGGGGCTTTGTCTTGACGGTACAAGCGAAAGCTATGCTGTTTTGCCATCTGAAATGCTGACAGGACTTGAGGATTATACAATAGCAGCATGGATTAAGCCCGATGTGAAGGATACAACACAGCGAGTGTTTGACTTTGGCACAGACAATCAGAGATATATGTTTTTAACACCCTACTATGGCGAAAATCACTTAAGGGGTGCTATTACTGCAAACAGCTACGATTATGAAAAGGGTGTAAGCATTGAGGTTGATATAGAAACAGGCAGATGGACTCATCTTGTTATGATGCAGGAGGGAGACACCATGCGTATCTATATCGACGGTGTTCTTGCAGGTGAAACTGAAAATGTAAAGCTTGACCCATACGAAATCAAGTATACAATACCTTATTGCTATATCGGAAAATCGATGTGGTCCGGTGACAGGTACTTTGACGGCACCATTGACGAGCTTTACATCTACGACAGAGCAATAAGCGAAGAAGAAGTTACCGCACTTTTTGAAAAAGAGCTGACCATTGCCTGCAACATCACTTTAAATGAAGATGAGTACGCCGTTACCTTTGTCCGTGACGGAGAAGATGTTGAAAGCTTTACTGCAGTTATGGCACATTACGGTGACGATGGCATTATGATAGGTGCCGACAGAAGAATTATAGATTTTACGGAAAAAGATGAAGTTACGGTAAATATCGAAAAAAGAGGACAAAGCTACAGAATATTCTATCTTGAAAGCCTGGGCAGTCTGAGACCTTTAAGATAGATAAGGAGAGAACTTTAAATGAAGAAAATACTGACATTGATATTGTGCGGTATAACGCTGATTTCTGCACTTACTGTATTTGCGGCAGAAGCATATGCGATTACAATATCAGAAAATCTGACCATTTACGTAAACGGTGAAAAAATCACACAGAATACAACCGTTTCCGCAACTGATAAGATAAAGCTCGAAAGTACAGACGAAAGTGCTGTGGTTGTTGGTATAGACGGAGTATATTATCCTTTGGGAAAATATTTTTCCGTTACAGATAATGCAGATTTCGCTTCCGCAGCATTATACACCCTTGGTCTTGAAATGGTTAACGGTGCACAGGTTAGAGTGGGCGACGTGACCCTTTCAGCTGACGGAAAGATGGATGCAGAACAGGACAGCGGATTAAGATTTATCGCAACAGCTAACTACAGCGATACCATAATTAGTGATAATGCTGTTGAGTTTGGTATCAAGGTGTGTGCCGAGGGCAGTGACAGTACTGTATATATAGAGGCTGAAAAATTCCAGAATGAAGACAATACTGTTTTTTCTGCAGCTATAACAAATCTCAGCGAAGCAAACTACAACCGTAATTATACTGCAAGTGCATACGCACTTGTCCCCATGCATGACGGTACAGTGGCGGAGTTTACATCAAATACCGTTACAAGAAGTATTTATCAGGTGTCGGTTGGTATTCTTAAAAACAGCTCTGCCGAAAGCGATGACAGTTTACCCTACACAATTGACGATGCGGTACAGGCTGTGCTGAAGGCATATGTTAATCAGACAGGTATCCGTCTTACATATTCTTCAGACGGAACAATGAGTGCAAGAACTTCCGGAAAAGGTGCATATACAGGTGATTTGTTCTTTACGGTTGAATCATCGCTCAATGCTGACGGAAGCACCTTTGTTACTGTTACACCTTTAAATGAGGCGGATAATTTCAACACCGAGGTTGAAATTGCATCCTGGTGGAAGGACTACATAAGAATTAATAACAATAACTCTGTAGCTACAAAGTACATTTATGATGCAAAGCTTGAAAACGGTGTATTGAGCTTTACATTCAGACTTCCCGATACTGTGGCATACTCCTTCGACCAGGAGGATAATGTTACTGTTGTAAGCGAGGTTACAGCAACTTATATCAAGGGCTTTAAAGCAGGCAGCGAGGTTACATACCCACTTGCCGAGACGGTAACCCTTATGGGTCTCGCACAGACAATGGAGGATATTGTGCCCGGCTGCGTAATACTTACCGCTGAAAATCAAGCGGGCGACGTTGCGGCAATAGAGCTTTTGGCAAGCCTTGGATTGCCCATTAATCCTGCAGCATATGAAGCAGATTTCGGTGTGTACGATGCTTCTGACGGAAGCAGCAAGTATAAAAACGTTGTGACCGAAATGTATTCAAAAAGCGGCAGCAAGGTTACATGTCACAACCTTCCCGATACAACAAAGACAACCTATAAGTTTGAATCATCAAGCTCAATGTGTTACCGTGTAGGTATTGCAATGAACGGAGAAAAGCCTGTTATTACAGCAACAGGAAGCAAGATTTCTACATATCCATCCATATTCGAGAGCACAGCAGAGTATCACAATTATCTTTACCTCAGATACAACAGTGAAACAGGAAAGGTTAAAGAGTGCGTTTTCTATTGTGTGCCTAAGGAACTGGATTTCACAGGCGGCGGAGAATATTCCGACATTTTCAGCCTTGACGATTACGTTGTTATAATTAAATAAGTCATAGACAAAAGACCAAGCGGTGTTGTGTGCTTGGTCTTTTGTCTTGACAGTATTTTTAGAATGATGTAAAATAAAAGTATATATGAACGTAATGGGAGGAAATGTATATGCTCAAGGCTGATATTGTAATTGTCGGTAGCGGTGCATCTGCACTTAACTGTGCTCTTAATCTGCCCGAATGTATAGATGTTCTTGTTGTAACAAAGGACACTGCAGAGCGAAACGATTCGTTTCTGGCTCAGGGTGGGATTTGCGTGCTGAAGGACGAAAATGACTATGACAGCTTTTATGAAGATACCATGAGAGCAGGTCATTATGAAAATAATCCCGAAAGCGTTGATATTATGATACGCCAGTCGAGAGAGGTCATAAACGACCTTATCGGTTGGGGTGTAGACTTTGAAAAGGACGAAGACGGAAAACTTAAGTATACCCGTGAAGGTGCTCACTCTACCGAGCGAATCCTGTTCCACGAAGATGTTACCGGTAAGGAAATCACATCCACCCTGTTGGAAAGGGTGAAGGAGCTTGATAATGTCAGGCTGATTGAACACTTTACCATGATTGACATTATCGAAAGGGACAATGTTTGTCTTGGTATAGTTGGTGTTGACAAAGACGGAGAATTGGTTGCAGTTAAAGCCAACTGTACTGTTTTTGCAACAGGCGGCATAGGCGGTCTTTATAAAGACTCTACAAATTACCGCCATTTAACAGGCGATGCTCAGGCTATTTGTATCGAACACGGTATTGCTCTTAAGGATATGGATTATGTACAGATTCATCCTACGGCTTTCTATTCCAAGGAATACGGAAGAAGATTTTTGATTTCAGAGTCATGCCGTGGTGAGGGCGGTCTTTTGAAAAATTCTAAAATGGAAAGGTTTGTGGAAGAACTTCTGCCTCGTGATGTTGTGGCAAACGCAATTTTTGCCCAGATGGAAAAAGAGGGCAGCGAGCATGTATGGCTTGACTTAACGCCTATAGGCGAAGAAGAAATCAAGAGCCATTTTCCCAATATTTACGAAAAGTGC
>JAFUJG010000176.1 GCA_017468215.1 Clostridia bacterium
AAATTGCAGATATCGGCGGCAGCAGCAAGGTTACCGTAAGCTTTGTTGATACAAACGGTGCTGAACTTAAGACCAGCGAAATAATTGATGTTCTTTCCGGTGTAGAAATTACAGAAAGTGTAATCGGCTACGAAAAGCTTATTACAGTTGGCGGAGTTGACTATATGGTTAAGGATGTTGAAGGCCTTGGTCAGGTAGCTACAGGTGCAGATATGACTGTTAAGGTTGTTTATGTCGAAGCTGTAGCAGCTCAGGCTACATTTAATGCTACAAGAGGCGATTCGCTCCGTTCTGCAACAGATTCTTCACTTACAGACTTTGCAAGTGAGTCCGGAAGCGATTATCCCGCAAGACTTATGACAGATAACCGCTGGTACAAGAGAGCAGGTCTTGCAGGCTTTGAAGTTAGTGTTCCCGAAGGTGAAATCATCACAAAGGCAACTGTTAAGCTTCATGTTAACGCATCTAACGGAACAGGCGGTGCAGCAATTTATGATGCATCTGCACTTCCCGAAAATTGGTCAAGAGGCAACGTAACAGGATTTGCACTTCCTGCAGAGCCCATTGCAACAGGTGTTGTTGATGGTGCTTATATTACATTTGATGTTACTGATTATGTAACTGAAAACGGTGATGTAAGCTTTGCAGTATTTACAACTGTTGACCAGCAGTATATTATCTACGATTCTGAAAATACAAGCTATGTTCCTCAGCTTATTGTAGAAACTGCCAAGGAAAAGGTTACAAGCTTCGAAATTGCAGACGGTAAGGCTGTTTACACATCCTATGACGGTGAAACAGTAACAGTTGCAGTTGCTTACTATGATACAAACGATGCAGTTATAAAGGTTGTGACAGATTCCGGTAACGGAGAAACTGTTTCTGTAACAATCGAAACTAACGTGACAGATGCAGTAAGATACAAGGCATTTGTATGGAATTCAAAGAATGGCATGAAGCCTGTTATGAAATCTATTGAAGGCACATTTACACCCGCAGAAGTTCCTGCAGAGTAAAATTTAAAAGGAGGGCCGAAAGGCTCTCCTTTTTTTCATGATAAAAGCTCAGCACTGCTGAGCTTTTATTTAGTAGCATATTGAATTTATTTCTGTTTGTTTTTCGCTTGTGGGCTCCATGTCGCCGTTGGCAACAAGGTAAACCTCACGGTTTGTTCTTTTGGCAGCTTCTACAATTTCAGGATATTCCTTATTACATACATCTACAAAGCCTATCTGATAGTTTTCGCCATCAAAGCGACCTAAGTAGCCCTGGTCATTAAGTGTGAAATAGTGTGCACCAAGGCAGTAGGGGTGAGAAGCACAGCGGTGCATGTAATAACGGTACGCCTTGGCTCTGTCTTCCTGACTTGCAACACCTTGGATACCTGTTGCATCCAAACCACGGTCCAATGCACCAAAATGGAACTCGCCAATCATAACAGGCATATCAACAAGGTCAACTATATGCTGAATACTTCCGTATGGGTCGTGACGGTAGCAGTTGAAGGAGAATACATCAAAATACTCGCATCCGCTTGTTACGGTTTTGTTTGCAACCCATGCATAACGCATACCTAAATTAAGGTGATTTTTATCAACTTCCTTCAAGGCAAGTGCAGGTACTTTTATAAATTCACGCACCATCTCTGCAGAAATAGTCATCAAATCTTCCCAAGCTGTTTTGTTGAGTATTTCCTTGTCAATTGGTGTGTACAAATCCTCAAAGGCGGCAAATGATGTGTTCCAAGCTGAATTAAGGCTTTCAACAACCGTGTAGAGCGCTTTTAACTCGTTAACGATAAAATCCTTGGAACAGAAGCTTTCGCATTGCTCAAGCGTTACAGCGGCTATATTAAGTCCATCTGCAAACGCCCAGTGAGGCTCATTGCTCATGAAATAGCCTATCATATTTTTATCATCCTTGAGCTCTGTCATCTGCTGTGCCCACTTTTCGCTCTCTGACTGATACTCAGGGGAAAATACATCCGGGAAGTCACGGAATATATTTTTTGTTGTACGTGGAAAGCCATGAAGAATATGTACATAGGGGAGGTTAGAGTTCTTGATAAATCTCATATCGCTCCAGCAGGCAACTGTGTTTTCGCCCCACTCAACAAGACGGCGTTTTGTAATGCGGGTCCAGGCATCGTACCAGTCATCGCCGAATGTACGGTAGAGATTATATTTATGCCAGGAGAAGAAAACCTCATCGCCATGGGGTCTGCGAGCCCAACCGGGGGCATCCTTGTCGGGAAGATAATCACAGAAGCCTTCAATGCCTGTGAGATTACAATCTCCGTCAACACCCACACAATCAAGACCACAGCTTATGAATGCATAGCCGTCAGGGTCTTTGAGCCAGTAACGCTTATCGTCTTTTTCAAGAGCGAAAAAGCCTGTTGCTTTGAATTTTTTGCCAAGCCATCCGCCGTAAGGGGAACAATCGGTGGGAGGGATGGTTTCTTTTTCGTATTCTTTTAAAAGATATTCCTTAAGCTCGTCCTCGTTATTTGTTTTGCCCTGCCAAGTGGTAATTTTCTTTTGACCGAGAGTATCCACAAGCTTTACATCGGGAACTATGTGTTCGGGCTCGTATTCTGTGATATAAGCACTGTCAATTCTGAGTGTTACATCGCAGGGAGACGGAGCAACGCCAAATGCAAAGCGTGTAAGACGGTTAAGCTTTACAGGTGTTCCCAGTACAACCGTTTTGAGCCTTCCGGGCTTTCTCTTTAAAAACAGAACACCCCCCTCGGCAGACTCCTCCTTAAGAGAAACCACAGTTTTTACCTGGGGAAGAAGCCCGATTTTTACGGTTATGTCAGAGTTTTTATTATCTGTATCCCAAAAATTAAGTGTCACACTTGTGGAGTATTCTGAAAGATTGGTAACCTCGAAAACAATATACTCATCCTTATTGCAGGGATAAGAACAAATTGTCCCAACTTCGCCATTGAAAACAAGCATGCCGCCGTTTTCAGAGAAGGTGTACAAATTATCGCTTAAGGTTACATTTTTAAGAACTGCTTTGGTTAAATCAACTTTTTTCATTATTTTCCTCTTTTAATTAGGTTAATTTTAAAATATTTTCGCCTATTTTATATACATCGCCTGCGCCCATTGTGATGACAAGGTCATTTTCGGAAAGATTATCACGAAGATATTCCTCGACCTCGTCAAAGCTTTTGATATATGACGCACTTTCGATGGCCTGCGCAAGATCTTGGGAACTTACAAGTCCTGTATCCTTTTCACGTGCTGCAAAAATATCTGTAATTATAACATTTACATCGCTTTCTTTAAATACCTTCACAAAGTCATCAAAGAGCATTTTTGTGCGGGTGTAGGTGTGAGGCTGGAAAACACAGTAAACGTTTTTAAAGCCCATGTTCTTTGCGGCAGTAAGTGTTGCGTTGATTTCAGAGGGATGATGTGCATAATCGTCAACGATAAGAGCGTTGTTAAAATAACCCTTACGCTCAAATCGTCTGTGAGCACCGATAAACTTACCAAGTGCCGAGCAGATAACACTTTTATCTATTCCTGCAAGGTCTGCCACAGCAAATGCACAAAGAGCGTTGTATACGTTATGTGTGCCGGGAACAGCAAGAGCTACATCCGTATAAAAAGAACCGTTCTTAAATACCTTAAAGGTATATTTTTCCAAGGCGTCGTGCTTGATATCGCAGGCTTTATAGTTACAGCTGTTTTCAATTCCTACTGTAACAATCCTCTTATTTACACCCTCCAGTGCTTTAAGTACATTTTTGTCATCAGCGTTGGCAACAATAACACCGTCATCGGGTGTGATATGTGCAAAACGGTTAAAGGTGTCTATAATGTCATCAAGACCGGTAAAAAAGTCAAGATGGTCTTCTTCAATATTAAGGATAACCGTTGTTTTGGGAGAAAACTTAAGGAAGCTTCGGTGATATTCGCAAGCCTCGGCAATAAAAATCTCTTTTTTGCCTACACGGAGATTACCTCCGATAACATCCAGCTCACCACCTATGGTAACGGTGGGGTCCATGTCAGCTTCAAGGAAAATCTGCGAAATCATGCCTGTTGTACTGGTTTTACCGTGAGTTCCCGAAACAGCGATAGGGTTGTCATATCTTTTCATAATGGCACCTAAAAGCTCGGCACGGTCGATAATTTCAATACCTTTTTCCACTGCTGCCATAAATTCGGGATTGTCCTCTTTCACAGCGGCGGTGTAAACTACAAGGTCCTGGTCTGTTATATTTGCATCCGACTGTCCGATTGTAATTTGGGCACCGTATTCTTCAAGCTGTTTTGTGATGTGACTTTCCTTCATATCTGAGCCGGTGACTATACAGCCGTCATCCATAAGAATGCGGGCGAGAGCACTCATGCTGATACCGCCTATTCCGATAAAATGTATTTTATGCCCTTTAGTTAAAACAGAATTATCCATAATTTACCTCCGTTTATGCACTACTGTAAATATTATATCAAAAAATTTAGAAAAATACTATTGAAAAATTCTCTTTACTTTGATATTATACAATTAATAGAGAAAAAATCAAGTATCTTTGGATAACTTGATTAAGATTTAGGAGGGTATATAGTGGAAATTACAGACATCAGAGTAAGAAAGATTGCATCTGACGGAAAAATGAAGGCTATAGTTTCCGTAACACTGGACAATATGCTTGTTATCCATGATATCAAGGTTATTGAAGGTGTTGAAAAAATGTTTGTGGCGATGCCTAGCCGAAAGAACGCCGAAGGCGAATATAAGGACATTGTGCATCCCATAACAAGCCAGCTTCGTGAAACACTTCAGAGTGCTATTCTTGCTAAATACGAGGAAGCACTGAAGGAACAGGCTGTTGACTAAAGTAAGACAATCAGGCAAGTTTTTTCCGGCTTGCCTGATTTGTTGTGTGTGCCTTACAAGCGCACAGTAAGGCATAGTATTATTCATATGTGAGCAGAAAGGTTACGGAGTTATTATGAGTTTTTCTCTTGTTGTTCTTGCGGCAGGCGAAGGCAAAAGAATGAAATCCGAAAGGTCTAAGGTAGTTTTTAAGGTTTCCGGCAGGGAAATGGTTAACCGTGTTATTGATGAGGCAACAAAAGCAGGCGTTGACAAGGTTTGCGTTGTTGTTGGACATAAAGCCGAAATGGTTATGGAGGCTGTGGGTAATGGTGTTGAGTTTGCAACACAACTCGAGCAGAAGGGAACAGGTCATGCTGTAATGCAGGCCAAGGAATTTGTCAAGAATTCCGAAAATGTTATGATTCTCGCAGGCGATACCCCTCTTATAACTGCCGAAACTCTTAAAAATGCAATGAGCTTTCACCTTGATAACAATTATTCCTGTACAGTACTTACTGCTGTTCTGGATAACCCCTTTGGTTACGGTAGAATCATACGTGATGATTTTTCAAATGTTTCAAAAATTGTTGAGCAGAAGGATGCAACAGAAAGTGAAAAGGCTGTTCGTGAAATCAACTCAGGCATGTATTGCTTTAAGTCGGTAGAGCTTGTTGAAGCTTTGGATAAATTGACAAACAACAATGCCCAGGGTGAGTATTATCTTACAGATACACTTGCAATCATGAAGAATGCAGGTCTTAAGGTTGGTGCATTCACTGTTGAAAACGCAGTAGAAATTTCAGGTGTTAACGACCGTTTGCAGCTGGGAGAAGCTGAAAAGGTTATGCGCAGAAGAATAAATGAGAAACACGCATTAAACGGTGTTACCATTATAGATATCGACAATACCTATATCGAGGATGATGTAGTTATTGGTCAGGATACTGTGATATACCCCGGAACAACCCTTGAAAAGGGCACTGTTATCGGTAAAAATGTTGTAATCGGTCAGAACTGCAGAATTGTTAATTCCAAAGTTGGAGACGGCTGTGATGTGTATTATTCCACTATGGTTGATTCAAGCGTAGATGAAGGAACACATGTTGGTCCGTATGCTTATTTAAGACCGAACAGCAAAGTTGGTAAGGGATGCAAGGTTGGTGACTTTGTTGAGCTTAAGAATGCAGTCTTAGGCGACGGAACAAAGGCAAGCCATCTTACATATATCGGCGATGCAACCGTAGGTGCTAACGTTAACTTCGGTTGCGGAACAGTAATCGTAAATTACGACGGAAAGAGTAAGCACAGAACTGTTATAGGCGACAATGCGTTTATCGGCTGTAACTCAAACCTTGTTTCTCCCGTTACGGTAAATAACGATGCTTATATCGCTGCAGGCTCAACTATTACTCATGAAGTGCCCGAGGGCACTCTTGCAATAGCTCGAAGCCGTCAGGAAATTAAAACAGATTGGAAAGACAAACGTTCAAAGTAAAGGATTATACGGAGGAGTAGCAATGTTACACAATGCAAAGAACATCAAGATTTTTTCAGCAAATTCCAACCCTAATCTGGCGGCAAGCATAGCAAATCATCTTAATCTGCCCCTTGCTTCCAATAAGGTTGGTAAGTTTTCCGACGGTGAGATTTTCGTAAACCTGGACGAAACCGTACGTGGTAGCGACGTGTTTATCATTCAGTCCACATGTGACCCTGTTAACGATCACCTTATGGAGCTTCTTGTTATGATTGACGCATGCAAGAGAGCTTCTGCCGGTAGAATTGTTGCAGTTATGCCTTATTTCGGATATGCAAGACAGGACAGAAAAGCAAAAGCAAGAGACCCGATTACAGCTAAGCTTGTTGCAAATCTTATTACAGCAGCAGGTGCTACAAGAGTGCTTACAATGGATTTACATGCGGCACAGATTCAAGGCTTCTTTGATATTCCTGTTGACCACCTTCTGGGTGTTCCGCTGCTTGCGCCCTATTATCTTGAGAAATTTGAATCGATGGAGGATGTTGTTGTTGTTTCTCCCGACTTTGGTAGCGTAACAAGAGCTAGAAACTTCTCGAGGATTATCGATACTCCTGTTGCCATCATAGATAAGCGCAGACCTAAAACTAATGTAAGTGAAGTAATGAACTTTATCGGTGATATCAAGGATAAGAAGGTTATTCTGGTTGACGATATGATTGATACTGCAGGTACAATCACACACGGTGCAGAGGCACTTATCGAAAAAGGTGCCAAGGAAGTATATGCTTGTTGTACTCATCCTGTACTTTCCGGCCCTGCTATGGAAAGAATAGCGGCTTCGCCCAT
>JAFUJG010000177.1 GCA_017468215.1 Clostridia bacterium
AGTATAAGATAGAAGTTGAAGGTGAAACAATCGGTGAAGGCGAGTTTACATGTGATGTAGCTCCTTTGACAAAGAAGGTTGTTTCCATGGGCTTCACAATTCCTGAGGAGAGAGAGGCTGAATACGCAATTACTGTTTCAGCTCATCTTAAGGAGGATACTCTCTGGGCAGAAAAAGGTCACGAGGTTGCATTTGAACAGTTTGTAATGCCCTACAACAAGAAGGCTGAAAGCGTTATTGAGTCTAACGGTGTTGTTAATGTTGACGAAACAGACGAAGCGGTTGCTCTTTCTGCAAACGGCGTAAAGGTTGTATTTGACAAAACAACAGGCAACGCAGTAAGCTACAGCGTTGACGGGAAGGAATTGCTCTATGCTCCCATGAGCCAGAACTACTGGAGAGCAATGACAGACAATGACAAGGGTGCACGCCTTTATAAGAGAAGTGCAATGTGGAGAGAAGCAGGCAACAATGCAGAGCTTGTAAATATGGACATCCGTCCCGGCGAAGGCGTTGCAATTGTTGAATGTGAATACACGGTTCCCACAGAAAAGGAATCAAAGAGTAAGTTCTCTTACGTTATGACAGGCGACGGTAAGCTTACTGTAGGCGGAAACCTTACTCCTCAGATTATGGATGCAGACATCCCCTGCGTAGGCGTTATGATTCCCATGGTTCGTGAGTACGATGTTATGAACTATTACGGCTTCGGTCCTCACGAAAACTATATCGACAGAAATGTTTCTGCAAAGCTTGGTATTTATTCAAATACTGTTGACGAGCAGAGAACTCATTATCTCGTTCCTCAGGAAAACGCCAACAAGACAGGCGTAAGATGGGCAGAATTTGTAAATAAAGACGGTTTCGGTATCAGACTTGATGCAGACGAAGCTGTGGAAGTTTCGCCCTCTTACTACACACCCATTGAAACAGAAAGCTATGACCACGACTACCTTCTTCCCGAATATGAGAAGGTTGTATACAAGGTTAACTGCCGTATGATGGGTATTGGCGGTGACGACAGCTGGGGCAGCCGTCCTCTTGTACAGTACAAGAATCAGACCAACTGGGAGTATAACTATACATTCACAATTTCTCCTGTAAGATAATTTCAAGACTAAAAAATCCGACAACATTTGTTGTCGGATTTTTATTTTTCAGTTATTACTTTTTATCGTTGTTGTCACTATCCTCGTGGAATGAATGCATTATTTTAGGTGTTATTACCATAAACACTACAAACAGTGCCACAATAAGGAGCAGAGCAACTATTTTTATTGCACCTGTTGCCAAAAGGAAAATTGCAAAAAGGCACAGGATAATGCACATTGCATATATAAAAGCAACTGCCTGCTTTTGGGTTAAACCACGGTCAATAAGCTTGTGGTGCAAGTGACCACGGTCAGGAGCCATAATGGGCTTATGGTTTTTAATTCGTCTTAAAATTGCAAAGCTTGTATCAAAAATAGGCAGTGCAAGGATAAGAAGGGGAATAGCCACCGAAATGATAGCATAACCCTTGAAAAGACCTAAAACCGATATTGTTGCAAGGGTGTAACCCAAGAACAGTGCACCTGTGTCGCCCATGAATAATTTTGCAGGGTTAAAGTTGTAAGGGAAAAATCCTAAACATGCACCGGACAGTGCAGCTGTCAGTACAACTACAAGGCTGTTGCCCAAAAGGAGCGATATGCATAAAAGTGTTATCGATGAAATTGTAGCAACGCCAATGGCAAGACCATCAAGGCCGTCGATAAGATTTAAGGCATTTGTTACAGCCACAATCCATAAAACGGTAAGGGGATAACCAAGCCAGCCAAGCTCAAATACTCCTGTTGCAGATATAAATGCAGGAACACTTATCCTTTCGATTACAACACCGAAGCAAACAGGGATAATAGCCGCAAGAATCTGGATAACAAACTTGAATTTTGCACTGAGGGGGTTTCTGTCGTCAAAAATACCGAGAACAACAATTGCCACAGCACCCAAAAGAATGCCAACAACTGTTTTGGGTAAATCGGTAAATATGCACACGCTCACCAGAAAGGCAAGGAAAATTGCAAGACCGCCCAATCTGGCTTTGGGAGTTTTGTGCATACGGCGAGAGTCCTTCGGCACATCTACTGCACCGATTTTATATGCAAGCCTTTTTACAAAGGGAGTAGCGATAAAGGCTACTATAAAGGCCAGCAGGAAAGAAAACATCGTTATTGAATCTGCAGTCATTTTCAAACCCATAGAAAATTACTCCTTTCAATCAGATGACAAAGCCGACCTTCTTTTTAACCTTGGAAAGAGTTTTGCGGCTTAAGTAATTTGCAGTTTCAGCACCCTTCTTGTAAATGGATTCAAGATAATCCTTGTTTTTCATAAGGTCGTTGTATTTTTCGTGAACGGGACGCAGTTCTTCAACTACAGCCTCGGCAACTGCCTGCTTGAAGTTGCCGTAACCGCAATTTGCAAATTCAGCTACCGCTTCGTCAATAGTTTTTCCTGTTACGGAAGAATATATGTTAAGGAGGTTATTTACGCCGTCCTTACCTTCTTTATATTCTACAACAGCTTCGCTGTCTGTTACCGCACGCTTGAACTTGCGGATAATTGTATCTGTGTCATCAAGAATAAACACACAACCATTAGGGTTGGGGTCCGACTTACTCATCTTTGCAGTAGGTGTCTGCAGGCTCATGATTCGAGCACTTTCCTTACCTATAAAGGGCTCGGGAATAGTGAACACATCACCATAGATAGAATTAAAGCGTGTAGCAATGTCACGTGTAATTTCAAGATGCTGCTTCTGGTCTGCACCTACGGGAACCAAATCTGCCTGATAAAGAAGAATGTCAGCTGCCATAAGAACAGGATATGTGAAAAGACCTGCGTTAATATTGTCCTTATGCTTTGCACTCTTATCCTTAAACTGTGTCATTCTCTGTAATTCGCCCATCTGTGTGTAGCAGTTGAGTATCCATGCAAGCTCTGCGTGAGCAGGAACATGGCTCTGGATGAACATAAGATTTTTTGTTTCATCAATGCCGGAGGCTATGTACTGAGCAAGGAGAGATACAGTGTTCTTGCGGAGCTCAGCAGGAGTTTGCCTTACGGTAATTGTGTGCATATCCATCATTGCGTACATGCAATTGTATTCGTCCTGAAGATTAGCCCAGTTCTTAACTGCACCTAAGTAGTTGCCCAATGTTATGGAAGCTGCCGAGGGCTGAATGCCCGAGAGTATTGTTTTCTTTTCGTTCATAGGTATTTCACATAGCCTTTCTGCCACAAATAGAGTTAAAATTGGTTGTTACGCACTTGTAGTGGCAGACAAGGCGTATAATGTGAAATGTGTCCATGTGCGTTTTCGCCCTCGGGCGAAATTCTCGCACGGACAATCAAATCCACCGGAGGTAAAACAACTTGATTTTTCAAGTTTGTTTTACTCTCATTCAAAGGATTTTATCACATCGGCAAGCACGCCGATGCCTTTAATAATGTTTTCATCCGCAGTATTGGAAAAATTCAAGCGGAAGGATGAATACTTTTTCGCCTGGTCCACCATGCAGGAGGAACCGGGAACAAAAGCCACCTTGTTTTCCACACCTTTTTTAAACAAAAGCTGTGAATCAAACTGCTCCGGAAGGTCGCACCAAAGGAACAAACCGCCCTCGGGACGAGTGTATGTGCAGTATGAAGGGAACACTTCATCCATGCACTTAAGCATAAGGGTATTCTTTTTACCGTAAAGGTCACAGCTCTTTTTAATATGTGCATCGTAGTCGTGTTTTGTGACAAAGTCATATGCAACAAGCTGGTTTAACACAGGGGTGTGCACATCTGTTATCTGCTTGCATACCACCATTTTCTCCAGAATATCTTTCCTTGCAGAGAAAAAGCCTATTCTTAATCCAGGGGAGAGTGTTTTGGAAAAGCTTCCCGCATAAATAACACGATTTTCCGTGTCCATACTTTTAATGGTAGGAACAGCTTCGCCTTTATATCTCAGCTCACCATAGGGGTTGTCCTCTAAAATAAAGAAGTCGTACTTATCTGCAAGCGAGAGAAGCTTCATTCGTTTTTCCGCACTCATTGTAATACCTGAGGGATTCTGGAATGTAGCTATTGTATAAACAAGCTTTACTTTTACCTTTTTAAGAACTTCTTCCTCCAGATAATCCAGGTCCATGCCGTCTGATAAAACCTTAACAGGAATCATGTTGGCATTATAGCTTCTGAAACAATTAAGCCCGCCTACAAAGCTGGGAGCTTCTACAACAACATTATCGCCTTCGTTCAGAAGCACCTTTGCACAAAGGTCAATAACCTGCTGACCGCCTGTTGTGATGATAACCTGTTCGCTTTCGTTTATAACACCTTGCTTTACAAGGCGGTCCTTTACAAACTGTCTCAGCGGGTCGTAGCCTTCTGTAATACCATACTGCAATGCCAGATTGCCTCGTGTGGCAAAAATGTCCTGTGCAATAGCCTCCAGTTCCTTTTTAGGGAAAACATCGGGAGAGGGGGCACCGCCTGCAAAGGATATAATTTCGGGGTCTGCAAGGAGCTTGAAGGTTGCTCTTATTGCACTTCCCGATAAATCTTTTGTTTTGTCTGAAAAAATAATGTTTGCCATTGAAAAACCTTCTTATTACAAAAATTCTACCTTATATAATATCATAATAATAAAATGATTGCAACAAAAAAAGGATTTTGCACTGCAAAATCCTTTCTGGTGTCAGTCTAAATGGAAAACGTTTTTAAGGTCAATACTTACAGGGCTGTTGTCGGGGTTTGTTTCCATAATATCTGCCATAAAGTCCCACCACTTGCGGTTAATGGCGGTATCGGCACCCTGTGCCCACAATTCCTCGTCCTCAATTTCAATATAACCGAAAAGAGTAAGGGTTTCTTCATCTAAGAATATGGTGTAGTTTTTGCCTCCGTGGGAATGTATCATATCCTTCATTTCATCCCACAGCTCGTTATGTCGCTTTTCATACTCTGCTTCCATTCCGGGATAAAGTTTCATTTTAAAGCCTTTAATCATTTTTATTTCCTCCTTGACTTTGCCCATCTTTTCCTATATTATATATCCGTATCACGAATAATGCAATATTTTAGAAAAAATTAAAAAAAAGTATTGACTTGACGGAAATTTGATGATATAGTTACTGTACCTCGCATGGGCAGGCTTTTTTTATGTGCAAAAAAATTG
>JAFUJG010000178.1 GCA_017468215.1 Clostridia bacterium
AGGGGACAAACCATGCCTGTGTCACAAAAGTCGTATTCGTAAACACCACGTGTAAAGCTGGGGCACGATGCGGGCTCAACTGCTATAATGCGATAGTCCTTTTCGCCTCGGAGCTTTTCGCCCATAAAGGGAGCGATTAAACCGCCTAAGTTACTGCCACCACCTGCACAGCCGATGATAATATCGGGTGTAATATTGTATTTGTCAAGTGCAGCTTTTGTTTCGAGACCGATTATACTTTGGTGAAGTAAAACCTGGTTTAACACACTGCCCAGCACGTAACGATAGCCCTCGCTTGTGGTTGCTTTTTCAACAGCCTCGCTGATTGCACAACCCAAAGAGCCTGTTGTACCGGGGAAATCCTTCAGGATTTTTTTGCCTATTTCTGTTTCCATAGAGGGCGAGGGTGTAACGGATGCGCCATATGTACGCATTACTTCACGGCGGAAGGGTTTTTGCTCGTAGGAGCATTTTACCATATAAACCTTACAATCCAGGTCAAAGTATGAGCACGCCATGGAAAGTGCTGTGCCCCATTGTCCGGCTCCTGTTTCGGTGGTCACGCCTTTTAAGCCTTGCTTTTTGGCGTAATACGCTTGTGCTATTGCAGAGTTAAGCTTGTGGGATCCGGAGGTATTGTTGCCTTCAAACTTATAGTAAATTTTAGCAGGTGTGCCGAGCTTTTTTTCGAGGCAGTATGCCCTCACAAGCGGTGCAGGACGGTACATTTTGTAAAAGTCCAGGATTTCCTTTGGAATAGGGAAGTAGGCTGTTGTGCTGTCGAGCTCCTGCTCAACCAGCTCCTTACAGAACACTCCGGATAGCTCCTCTGCGTTCATTGGCTTGCCTGTTGCGGGATTAAGAAGCGGTGCAGGCTTTTGGCTCATGTCAGCACGCATATTATACCAAGCAACGGGCATCTCGTTTTCGTTAAGATAAATTTTGTAGGGAATTTTGTTTTCTGTCATTTTTAACATCCTTTCTTTATTTTAATGCGGCTTTATTTGTGCTGCTTAGTATAATATGACACCACCTCGCATCTTAACCTCCTTTCGATAATAAAAAAACCCTTGAATTGCATAAAACTATACAATTCAAGGGCGAAAAATACAATATTTCCGCGGTGCCACCTTGGTTCGGGTTTTGAAACCCCTCTGCGATGTGCCAACACACATCCGACTACTAACGCGAGTTAACGTCAGCGCATTTAACGCCGCCCTCGACAGCCCATATTACTCAGGTAGTCTTGCGGAACTCACACCGTAATCCGCTCGCTGGAAAGACCATTGACTGACTTTTTTCTGTCTCACAGGTTTAGGTTATTAACTTGACTAAATAATAGCACTGTTTACCTACCTTGTCAATAGGCGTTTGAAATTTTTTTAAAAAAATGCTACGGAAATTTCCGCAGCATTTTGTGATTTAGTTCTGAGAACCGTTAGCCATGTTCTGTTCGTAGGACTGAATCATCTTCTTAACCATCTGACCGCCTACACTACCTGCCTGCTTGCTTGTAAGGTCACCGTTGTAACCGGAAGTGAGATTTACACCCACTTCGTTGGCAGCTTCCATCTTAAACTTATCCAATGCGCTCTTTGCCTGGGGTACGAGTTTCTTATTTCTTGACATTTTCATTTTCTCCTTAAAATTAAATACTTGTTTTGTTATGATTCAACTCAAAGGAATTTTAAGTGTAAAAAATTCTTTTGAATTGTCACAATAGTATTGTGTGCGGATAGTCAAAAATAAAATCATGTAAAAAATAGTTAAGTTTCAAAAATACAACATTTTTAAATGTACAATGTTTTTGATATATGATAAATTAAAATATATGGGATCACCTGTAATGAGGAGATTTAATATTAGCAAAACAAAAGGAGGATTTACACTTCCCTGTGAATCGGGCTACGAA
>JAFUJG010000017.1 GCA_017468215.1 Clostridia bacterium
ATGAAGTTATTACTATCAAAGAAAAATTCTTCCCCGACTACACAATGAGCAGTCTATTTGAGAGAGGTGTATCGGTATGATAGAATGCACCCAAAAAGAACACATAATCCTAAAGCAGATACTTGAAGAACACTCAGAAGAATTAAGCGTTATAAAAAGAGCAATCTCCGAACCAAAACTAATTACAAAAATCAATCAGGACAAAGCCCTTGTTTATGATCGCATTATCGGAGAACTTCTTGATGATTTCACGGATGACAACACAATAATCGGAACAGCCTTCATACTGGGAACAATGCAGGGCATAATTTCCGAACGAAAGAAAAACTCCGACCAGCGCACCACCGCCAATCGGAGTATATAAACATAACACACAGACGAAAGTGTTGTGCAATGTTACAATGATATTATATCACAGTTTTTTGCATTGCACAACACTTATTTTGTAAAAACTGGAGGTATTCATAAATGGCAAGAAAAAGAGCAAATGGAGAGGGTTCAATAAAACAAAGAAAGAACGGCACATGGGAAGGTCAATATTCCTTGGATGGCAAAAGGAAAAGCGTATACGGCAAGACACAGGCTGAGGTTAAAACCAAACTGCGAAACATACTGACAGAAATCGAAAATAACACCTATTCCGAACAGGGAAAAATGCTATTTACGGACTGGCTGAAGGAATGGCTCGAAGTTTACGCAAAGCCGAATGTAAAACCATCAACCTTTGACAGTTACCATGGCTATGTTTACAAGCATATCATCCCTTGGTTTCCCAAGGTAGCGATAAAGGATTTGAGGGCAGACACTCTCCAGCGTTTCTTAAATGATAAGCTGAAATCAGGCAGGCTCGATAAAATAAAAAATCCTGAAACAGGGAAACTCGAAACAAGACCGGGCGGACTGTCCGAAAAGACAATAAAAAATATTTATAATATGGTTCACGCAGCACTAAAACAAGCGTATATCAACGGCATTACACAACGAAATATAGCGGACATGGTAAAACCTCCAAAACAGAAACGCAAGGAGATTGATGTTTTTACCTTGGAAGAACAAGAAAAGATTATCAGAACTGTGAAAGGAAGCCATGAACGACTGGCATTCGGGATAACCCTCGCCTTGTTTACAGGAATCCGAGCCGGAGAACTTTCGGGTCTAAAATGGGAAGATATAGACTTCGAAAAATCCGAAATGAAGATACGAAGAACCTTAAACAGAGTTGGCTCACACGATGGAGTCAGCAAAACAAAAATCGTTATAGGTGAACCAAAGAGCGAGCGCAGCAAGCGAACAATTCCTCTACAGGGTTTTATACTTGCTATGTTAAAACAATGGAAAATACGGCAAATATGGGAGCAGAAACGAGCCGGAGAACTATATAACGATGACGGCTATGTTCTTGCAAACGAGTTCGGAGGCTATGTCGAGAACCGAACCTACCGAGATACTTATACAAAGATTTTGCAAGAAGCAGAGGTGCGGTATTTACATTTTCATTGTTTGCGACACACCTTCGCTACCCGAGCCTTGGAGGCTGGATTTGATATAAAAGCACTTTCGGATATACTCGGACACGCTGATGCAAGCACAACACTAAACCGATATGGTCATGCATTACCCGACCACAAACGAGCAGCAATGGAAAAACTGAATTTTTTATACAAAGAAGCATAATCGGGAAAGGGACCGGCTCTGCCGATGGCATCGTCAGTCCCTTTAATGAAACAAGGACGGGTAGCATATAGCCACCTGTTCCTTTTTTATTATAGCATTACCAAAAGGAAAAAAAAGCAATGATTTATACCGCAAAATATACCGCAATGTACTTTTTTTATGGTTAAATTCAATTTAATGCAATTAAAAAGAAACCGCATAAAATAAGGCTTTATTAAACATCGTTAATATCCGTTAAACTCAAAAACAACAACTCATAACCCGAAGGTCGTTGGTTCAAATCCTTCCTCCGCAACCAATTATATGTACGCCTATGTTGAGTGAGTATGTTCCGTCAGCGTGGGCGTATATTTCTGTTATGGTACGTTTTAACTATTTCAGGTGTTATATTCCCTTTTTGGATTTCTTCTGCTGTTTCTGACAGCAGTTTTTTTATGCTCTTTTCATTTATTTGCGGTGTTTTTCTTTCTGCTACATAGATTATATCTTCAAGCTCCGATTTTCTTACTTTTAATGCGTCTATTTCGTTTTGCAGCTCTTTCAGCTCCATTCCGGCGAGGATTGCTTTAACTCCGTTCTCTATTTTTTTATTTATTTCGGCGAGCTCTTTCTTTTCTGCCTTAAGGTCTGTTGTTGCACTGCCTGCGATACTCATGATATTTGCTGTCATGGCTTCTACGTTTTCTATGGTATATGTATCCTTTAACAGTGTGCAGACGAAGGTTTCAAGTTCTGCGGCTTTTATATTCTTTGCGTTACAGGTATGTGTTCTGTATTTATTGCCGCAGACGTAGCTGCTGTGCTCATAGCCTTTACTGTTCTTTGTGGTATGGCCGACGAAGGTGGCTCCGCAGGCATCACACTTGATTAGTCCTGACAGCAGGTAGGTTCTTTTTGCCTTATTGGTTGCGTTCTTATTGGCGTTCAATCTCTTTTGCACCTCTTCCCATAATGATTTTTCTATTATTGGCGGTATACTGTCCTCGATTCTCACGCAGTCGGGGTTCGGTATGCCGCCTGCCCATTTACGAAGGAGTTTTACTTTTCGTTTATTCCAGGTATATGTACCTATATACCGTTCATTTCGCAGTATTGTGGAGAAGCTGTTTTTGCCGAGTGGTCTGCCAAGCTTCCCTTTTACGCCTTTAAGGGCATTTAATATATCGTCGTAGCTGTGTCCTGCGGCGTACATTTCAAATATTTTTCTTACGGTACGGGCTTCGGCTGTATTTATTACATAGTTACCGTTCACCACGTCATAGCCGAGTGGCGGAGTGCCGCCCAAGAACACGCCTTGTTTTGCTTTTACGGCAACGCCGTCAATGGATTTCTGGCGATTATTGAGGACCTCGGTTTGACCCATGCCTACAGATATAAGCTCGAAAAGGA
Organism: Clostridia bacterium; assembly: GCA_017468215.1. Lineage (GTDB taxonomy): Bacteria > Bacillota > Clostridia > UMGS1883 > UMGS1883 > RGIG1927. The sequence continues at coordinate 3,064 of JAFUJG010000017.1, forward strand.
AGTCTGCAGAGTTTGTTATGTCTCCGAGCTTTTGTGAGACGGATATTACCTGTATACCCATGCCGAGCATCAGCTTACGGAAGGTAAACCAATCCCCTACGTCACGGCTGCCTCTTGATATGTCATAGATTACTACCGTATCGAAGAGACCTGTTTTTGCATCACGGATGAGTGATTGAAAGCCTGCTCTTTCGGTGTTGGTGCCGCTTTGGGCTTCGTCTTTATATATTTTTAAGAGCGTTATATCATTTTCTTTACAGTAGTTTTCTATGTGCTCGGTTTGGTAGGCTATTGA
>JAFUJG010000179.1 GCA_017468215.1 Clostridia bacterium
ACAAGCGAGGAAACAGGAGGATTTACTCTTTCTAATCTTATGGAAATGACAATATACATTCCTGCATTATGGCGTTCTATCGTTTATGCGGTTATAACAACAGCAATTTGTCTTTTATTGGGCTTCCCTGCCGCATATATTATTTCACGTCTTCCCGAGGAGAAGCAGTCAACATTTGTTATGCTGCTTATGCTTCCCATGTGGATTAACTTTATTTTAAGAACATATGCCTGGATGAATATTCTTGACACTAACGGTCTTGTAAATCAACTTCTGGGCTTTTTTGGCATTGGTCCTGTTAAAATGCTCAACACATCCGGAGCTGTTATTTTGGGTATGATTTATAATAACCTTCCGTTTATGATTCTTCCCCTTTATTCGATAATGACCAAAATTGATAAAAGCGTTATCGAAGCGGCACAGGATTTGGGTTGCTCGGGCATGGATGTAATCAAAAAGGTTATTATCCCCCTTGCCATTCCCGGCATTTCTTCGGGTATAACAATGGTATTTGTGCCCAGTGTATCAACCTTTATTATTTCAAGAATGCTTTCAGGCTCCAACATAATTCTTATAGGTGACCTGATTGAACAGCAGTTTGTAGGTCAGGTTTATGAGCCTTATGTAGGCTCTGCGCTCAGCTTGATTCTGATGGTTATTGTGCTTATTATCATAGGCGTGTTTAACCAGTTCGGAGGGGAGGATGCTGTCTTATGAAAAAGCTTTCATCAAGACTTTTTATGGTTTCGCTTATCCTGTTCCTCTATATCCCCATATTGTCATTAATTGTCTTTTCATTTAATGCAAATGACTCTCGTGTGGCATGGGGCGGCTTTTCGCTCAGATGGTATCAGAGCCTTTTCGCCGATTCCTCTATAATGGTTGCACTTCTCAACACCATTATAATTGCGATTATTTCCTCAATTGTATATACAATTTTAGGTTCTTTAGCGGCAATCGGCATTAACAACCTTAAAAAGAACGCACGCAGTGCAATAATGACTGTAACATACATCCCCATTATAAACCCCGAAATCATCATGGGTGTATCCTTAATGCTTCTCTTTAAGGTGTTTATGCGTTATATCCCCTTTCAGTTCGGCTATGTAACGCTTATTCTTTCGCACATTGCGTTTTGTGTTCCCTATGTTATTTATAACGTACTGCCTAAATTAAGACAGATGAATCCCAACCTTATTGAAGCAGCATATGACCTGGGCTGCAATTCACGCCAGGCGTTCTTCAAGGTTGTTATTCCCGAAATTTTTCCGGGCGTTCTCTCCGGCTTTATCATGGCAGTAACATATTCAATCGACGATTTTGTTGTCAGCTACTTTAACTCGGGTTCGAGCGTAAGCACACTTCCCATCGCTATTGAATCCATGACAAAACGTAACATGGACCCCAGTATCAACGCACTTTCCACTATTATCTTTGTTGTTATCCTTGTTATACTTGTTGTTAAAAACATTCTTGATAACCGTCGTCTCCGCCGTATTAATCATACAACCCAAATAAAAAAGAGTTATTATGTTGTTGCAATGTGTGCTCTTTTAGCTGTTACCATTGCAGGCGGATGCCTTGTATCGTCGCTTAATAAGGGACCTGAGCTTATTCTTGATACGGAAATGCTCTCAGAGTATGACTATACAAAGTTCAAGGATGAAAAAATCACCATAAATGTTGCCAACTGGGGCGAATATATGAGCCTTGGCGAGGATGAAATGATACATGTTAACGAACAGTTTCAGGCACTTACAGGCATAAAGGTTAACTACGTAACCTACGCCAATAACGAAGGCCTGTACGCAAAGCTTAAAAGCGGCGGTGCTGATTATGACATTGTTATCCCCTCTGACTATATGATTTCAAAGCTCATAAACGAGGATATGCTTGAAAAGCTGGATTTTAAAAATATTCCGAACTACGAAACACAGATTATGGATACCTTTAAAAATCCGCTTTATGACCCTCAGAACGAGTACTCTGTTCCCTACACCTGGGGTATGGTTTGTCTTGTCTATAACAAGGACCTTGTTACAGAGGCGCCCACCAGCTGGTCTGCATTGTGGGACGAGCAGTATGACGACCAGATATTAATGTTCAACAATCCTCGTGATGCCTTCGGTATTGCCGAAATTATGCTTGGTTATTCTTTAAATACCGAGAATGAAGACGAAATAGATGATGCCTTTGACCTCCTTCGTGACCAGTATAACAGCGGCATAGTTCAGGCATATGTAATGGATGAAGTTTTCGATAAAATGGAAGGCGGCAGTGCTGCAATTGCTCCCTATTACGTAGGTGATGCAATCAGTATGATTGACTCAAATCCCGACCTTGATTACGTAATCCCCCAAGAGGGTACAAACCAGTTTGTGGATGCTATATGTATTCCTAAAGGTGCACGCAACAAGGAAGCTGCGGAAATGTACATCAACTTCCTTTGTGAAACTGAAATTGCACTTGCCAACTGCGAATATATAGGTTATTCTACACCTCATGAAGAAGTGTTTGAGCTTTTACCCGATGATGTAAAATCGGATGAACGTCGTTATCCTTCGGATGATTTTATTCTTAATAAAACCGAAACCTTCCTCTCGCTTTCGGATGAGGCAAGCAGACAGATGCAGGACTGCTGGAACGCAATCCGTCTTTCTAACGACGGTGAAGATACATTTATGTCAGTATCCTTCGCAGTTTTAATTGTGGCAGCTCTTGTGTTTGCAATATTCAACATCATCAATAAAATGCGTAAAAACCAGTAATTTAAAAGGTTGCAGGATAATTGAACTGCACCAATTTGTGCAGACAGCACAAAAAAGG
>JAFUJG010000180.1 GCA_017468215.1 Clostridia bacterium
AGCTTGCATGCTGCAGAGGCAATCTGAAAGAAGGGAGTTATGCAAATGCAATTTGTTACAAGGCTTTGTTTTCTCGGTCTGCTTTTGTTTGGAGCAAACAGCTACACTTTTTTAAACAAAAGTCAGTATCTTTTGCCGTGTGTTATTCTTTCTTTGGCAATTGTAAATCTTTTTCCCGGATTTTTAGATACAGCCTCGAAAAAATGGCGGGTTAAGGTGGTTAGTCACGGAGCAGAGTGCCTTTTGTGCTTTTCTATGGGAGCTGTTCTTTCCATTGTGTGGCATGTAGTACTGCTTACAAATTCGCCTGTTACAATCCGTGAAGTAATTTTAAGTGCTATCTGGGCACTGACAGTACATCTGCTTCTTTTCTGGAACGGAATAATATGCGTGTACCTTACCTCGGTACAATTGGGGATAAAGCACAGAGCTGTAGGTTTAATCTGTGGGATGATACCTGTTGCAAACATTATTATTCTCCGACGGATTATAAAGGTAAGCCTTGCCGAAGTCGCAGACGAGGCCGAAAGGGAAAAGCGGAATTGTGATCGCATTGCAAATAAAGTATGTGCTACAAAATACCCCTGTCTTTTGGTGCACGGTGTGTTTTTCAGGGATTCAAAGCTTCTTAACTATTGGGGCAGAGTGCCTGAGGAGCTTAAGCTGAACGGCGCTGTAATATATTACGGTGAGCATCAGAGTGCACTTAGTATAGAAGAATCGGCAATGGAGCTCAGTGCACGTATTCGTCGCATTGTTGAAAAAACAGGTTGTGAAAAGGTTAATATTATTGCTCACTCCAAGGGTGGTCTTGACTGTCGTTATGCCATAGCAAAGCTGGGAATGGAGAAATACGTGGCATCGCTTACAACGGTGAACACCCCTCACCGTGGATGCGAATTTGCCGAGTATCTGCTCAAAACAGTGCCCGAAAATGTTAAAAACAGGATTGCAAAAACATACAATGCCGCCGCAAGAAGGCTGGGCGATAAAAAACCCGATTTTTTGGCAGCTGTTGAAAACCTCACCGCATCGAGCTGTGAAAAATTCAACATAGAAATTGCCATTCCCGAGAGAGTTTTTTGCCAGAGCTTTGGCTCTGTGCTTGAAAGTGCATCCGGAGGCAAGTTTCCCCTTAACCTTTCGTATCACCTGGTAAAGCTTTTTGACGGCGAAAATGATGGCCTGGTGTCCGAAGGGTCATTTGCCTTCGGCGAAAGGTACAAGTGCCTGCGTCCTACAGGAAAAAGAGGCATTTCCCATGCCGACATGATAGATTTAAACCGTGAAAACATTGACGGCTTTGATGTGAGAGAATTTTATGTGGATATGGTTTCCGAGTTAAAAAACAGAGGGTTTTAATCCCTCTGTTTTTGCATATTATATACAGGTGATTATATGCTTTATGAGGCTGTGCTCACAAAAAAGAAAAAGCTTTTTCAAAAGCCGTATGTTATAAATAAAAATAAAATTATCATAACCGACACAAAAAGAGCAAAGACAAAATTTTTAAATAGTAAAATAACGGATGTAGTTTTCGATGAAAGCTTTAAAAACGATGGAATTCTCACGCCTTTTTTAAAGCCCCTTTATGCATATGATAAGTCTTTTTTAGCCGGGTTTTCAAATCAGTTTATTGAGCACATGATACTGTTTTTTAAAATGAAGCCGCCCTTGGATGAAATAGCGGTTTTTTCACCGCTGGATATTTGCCGTGTTTCCGAATTTGCACGGCTTGTGACCGTGGTTGGGAACGGTGAGGGCGATACCCTAGGCGGCGTAAATATAAGATACGTAAAAAACTTAACCTCCATGCCCAACATGGCATTTGTAACAGAAAAGGGCTGGGTGCCTCCGGGGGTGCCCGTTATTGATTTGAGGGAGAGTGCACAATCAGGGCATAACACCTCCACCTGGCAGACCATGAGCTTTAAGTGCTCCCTGCTTGACAGGGAGATAAACGCTCCCGGACTGATATGCCTGCTTAAAGAGCATACAGATATGGCATATGAGCTTACAGGTCTGAGAAAAAAATTGCCAACACTTTTTACTTTTTGTTGACTGAGGG
>JAFUJG010000181.1 GCA_017468215.1 Clostridia bacterium
AACGTTGAAACATACGCAAATATTCCCAAGATTATACTTAACGGTGCCGAGTGGTTCCAGGGCATGGGTACAGAAAAGAGCAAGGGTACTAAGGTATTCGCTCTTGGAGGTAAGATTAACAACACAGGCCTTGTTGAAGTTCCCATGGGTACAACACTTCGTGAAATCATCGAAGAAATCGGCGGCGGTATCCCCAACGGTAAGAAGTTTAAGGCTGCTCAGACAGGTGGTCCCTCCGGCGGATGTATCCCTGCTGAATTAATCGATACACCTATCGACTACGATTCTCTTATGGCTATTGGCTCTATGATGGGCTCCGGCGGTCTTATCGTTATGGATGAAGACAACTGTATGGTTGACATTGCCAAGTTCTTCCTCGAATTTACAGTTGATGAATCCTGCGGTAAGTGTACACCCTGCCGTGTAGGCACTAAGAGATTATACGAAATCCTTGACAAGATTACTAAGGGCAAGGGCACCTTGGAAGATATCGACAAGTTAGAAGAACTTTGCTATCACATCAAGAGCGCATCCTTGTGCGGTCTGGGTCAGACAGCACCTAACCCTGTTCTTTCCACACTTAAGTATTTCCGTGACGAATACATTGCTCACGTTGTTGACAAGAAGTGTCCCGCAGGCGTTTGTAAGGCACTTACAAGCTACTCTATCGTGGCTGAAAAGTGTAAGGGTTGCTCCGCATGTTCACGTAAGTGTCCTGTTGGTGCAATCTCGGGCGAAATCAAAAAGCCCTTCGTTATCGATACAAACAAGTGCGTAAAGTGCGGCGTATGTATGGAAACATGTAAGTTCGACGCAATCGTTAAAGGTTAATAGGAAGGGAGCTTTATAAAATGGATATGGTTAATTTGAAAATTAACGGTCAGGACATTTCTGTTCCTGCCGGTACTACAGTTTTAGAAGCTGCCAGAGAAGCAGGTATAGAAATTCCTACACTTTGCTTTTTAAAGGATATAAGCAAGACAGGCTCCTGCAGAATGTGTCTTGTTGAAATTAAGGGCGGCAGAGCCCTCCAGGCAGCGTGTGTTTACCCCGTAGCCGAAGGCATCGAGGTTTTCACAAACACTCCCAAGGTAAGAGAAGCAAGAAAAGCTGTTTTAGAGCTTCTCTTAAGCAATCATGACAGAAAGTGTCTCACCTGCGTGAGAAACCGCAACTGTGAGCTCCAGGCTCTTTGTGATGACCTTGGTGTAGCAGACATTCCCTATATGGGCGAAAGAAGTGAGTATGAGCTCGACGAGCTTTCTCCCTCTATTGTTCGTGATAACAACAAGTGTATTCTTTGCCGCAGATGCGTAAACGTATGCAGCGATATTCAGACCGTTGGCGCAATCAGTGCTGTAGGCAGAGGCTTTTCCACACAGATTACATGTGCTTTCGAAAAGAGCCTCAGTGAGGTTGACTGCGTAAACTGTGGTCAGTGTATTGCAGTTTGTCCCGTTGGTGCATTAAAGGAAAAGGATTCCACTAAGGCTGTTTGGGATGCTCTTGCATCAGACAAGCACGTTGTTGTACAGACCGCTCCTGCTGTTCGTGCAGCATTGGGTGAAGAATTCGGTATCGAAGGTGTAGCTACAACAGGTAAGATGGTTGCAGCACTCCGTCGCCTTGGCTTTGATAAGGTTTTCGACACAAACTACGGTGCCGACCTTACTATCATGGAAGAAGGTACAGAGCTTCTTAACCGTATTAAGAACGGCGGCACACTTCCCATGATTACCTCTTGTTCTCCCGGTTGGGTTAAGTTCTGCGAACACAACTATCCCGACTTTTTGGATAACTTAAGCTCTTGTAAGTCTCCTCACGAAATGTTTGGTGCTGTTATTAAGAGCTACTATGCAG
>JAFUJG010000182.1 GCA_017468215.1 Clostridia bacterium
ATGAAACTTGACACCGCCATTTTTGGTTGTATACTTAATAGTAGATGTACATGGTCGGGCATCATGTGACCTTCCAGTATATCCACCCCTTTGTACTTGCATAATGTTCGTATTATCTCTTGAAGGTCTGCCCTATATTGTCCGTATATCGCTTTCCTTCTGTATTTTGGCACGAACACTATGTGATACTTGCACATCCATTTTGTGTGCACTAAACTACTACTTTTATTTGCCATAAAAGTCTCCTTTCTTTACTGCAATAAGCTTGAACAACTTTATTGTATCAGAAAGGGGAATTTTTTGGTATAACCGTTGTTTCCCACCCGCAAAGCAGGTGGTTGTCTGTTTCGTATGCTCACTTCGTTCGCACACTCAACGGTCTAAAGACACATAATACAAAAACAGACGGTATATACCGTCTGTTTTGTGGTTTTTAATTTTACTTAAGTCTCTTAAGAAGTTCTGCCTGTGCTTCTTCATAACCGGGCTTACCGAGGAGTGCGAACATATTTTTCTTATATGCTTCAACGCCGGGCTGGTCAAAGGGGTTAACGCCGTTCATATAGCCACTGATACCGCAAGCCTTTTCAAAGAAGTAGATAAGGTTACCGAGGCAGTATTCGTCCATTTTTTCGGCCTTAACGATGAGGTTAGGCACATTACCATCTGTGTGAGCGAGAAGTGTACCGTTAAACGCCTGCTCGTTAACATAGCTTACATTTTTGCCTGCAAGGAAGTTAAGACCGTCAACGTTGTCTGCATCTGTGCCTATAATAACATCTTTTCTTGCGTTTTCAAAGAAAAGAACTGTTTCGAACATAATGCGGAGACCTTCCTGGATGTACTGGCCCATGGAGTGAAGGTCGCTGGAGAAGTCAACAGCTGCAGGGAAAATACCCTTGTTGTCCTTGCCTTCGCTTTCGCCAAAGAGCTGCTTCCACCATTCGGCAAAGTAATGAACGTTGGGCTCATAGTTTACAAGCATTTCTGTTGTCTTACCCTTTCTGTAAAGAGCGTTACGGACAGCTGCATACTGATAGCATTCGTTTTCAGCAAGGTTGGGGTTTGCATACTGAACCATAGCATCCTTCGCACCCTGCATAAGAGCATCGATGTCACAGCCTGCTGCTGCAATGGGAAGAAGGCCAACTGCTGTAAGCACGCTGAAACGGCCGCCTACATCGTCCGGAACTACGAATGTTTCGTAGCCTTCCTTATCAGCAAGGTTCTTAAGTGCACCCTTAGCTTTGTCTGTTGTAGCAAAGATTCTTTCCTTTGCGCCTTCCTTGCCGTACTTTTCAACCAAAAGGTCACGGAATACACGGAAAGCAATAGCGGGCTCAGTTGTAGTACCACTCTTACTGATGATGTTTACAGAGAAATCCTTATCCTTTACAACTTCGATAAGGTCGGAAAGGTATGTGGAAGAAATAGAGTTACCCGCAAAGAAAATCTGAGGAGCACCCTTTCTTGCTTCCTTGGACACGTTGAAGAAGTTATTCGACATCATTTCGATAACCATTCTTGCACCAAGGTAGCTGCCGCCGATACCAATAACGATTAAAGCCTCGCTGTTGGACTTAATCTTTTCTGCTGCCTTCTTAATTCGGGCAAATTCTTCCTTGTCGTAATTTTCGGGAAGGTTTACCCAGCCGAGGAAGTCGCTTCCTAAGCCTGTTCCGTTATGGAGAGTGTCGTGAGCAACCTGCACGTAAGGTGCAAGAGCATTAATCTCTCTTTCGGAAACAAACTTGTCAGCCTTGGAATAATCAAATTTAATTTTAACCATTTGTTGTCAATCCTTTCAATTGTATGCTATTACAGACCTGCAGGACCAAGGTCGGGTTCGTCCTTGAAGCTGATAGTATCGCTTGCCTTGCCGTCTGTTTCAAATATGATAATTTCGTTCTTACCCACCTTAACAAGAGGACCGGGCACATAGAGACGCTTCTGAGGACCGATTTCCCAGAAACGACCAAGGTTAAAGCCATTGATAAATGCAACGCCTTTGCCGAATGTGCCAAGCTCGAGGAATGTATCGCCCTGCTCAGAAACTTCGAAAGTGAATTTGTAGAAAGCGGGTGTACCTTCTTCGTAGCCCTTTGTAAAGTCAACTTTTTCAATGTTTGTAAGAGGAAGTGCGTAGTTATCCCAACCGTAGTGGAAGTGACCGTTAACGAGAACGCCGTTTGTGATACCCTTTCTCTGCTTTTCAATCTTCCAGCTAAAGTTTACTCTACCCATATTCTCCATAAGAATACTGATATCTGTAGCACTTCTGTTAAGTTTTCTTTCAACTAAGAGCTCACGGTCGTAAATAGTTTCACACACCTTGCCATCTAAGGAAACAACCGCACGGTCGTTAGCGTCTGCAAGATAAATCTTTTCAAGCCACTTTTCCTTGCCGAATGTAGACTTGTAGTATGTATAGCCGTAGCTTTCGTCCATCTTTTCCATACCGATTGTGTTATGGTCATGAACGTACTTTGTAGCGATTGTATCAAGTGTGTTGTCAAGAGAAACCTTTGCTTCGCATTTAACATCACCGTAAGCAATGCGCTTAATCTTAGTTGTAAATTCAACCTCAGGAATGTCAACATACTTGGACGCAATGCTCTTAAAAGCCTTATATTTTTCTGTAATCTGACCGTCTTCGGAAAGCACAGCATCGTAGTCATAGCTTGTAACGTCGGGAGAAAGCTCGTCATAGTAGTTGGAGCCGTTCATAAAGCCGAAGTTTGTGCCGCCGTGGAACATGTAAATGTTGATGTTACCAAGTCTGATAGCATCGTCAAAATCCTTCTTGTTCTTCTCTAAATTACTGATTGTGTGCTTACCGCAACCCCAGCTGTCGAACCAGCCTACCCAGAATTCCATAACCATTAAGGGACCGCCGTCTGTGTGCTTTTTAAGTACGTTGAACTGATTTTCAACGTCGCTGCCGAAGTTACCTGTGGGAAGTGCACCGGGGCACTTACCGCTTTCCAACGCATCGCCCCAAGGACCGTCACTTGTCACAAAGGGAATATCTGCACCAAGCTCAATCATCATGTTTTTCATAGCTTCAAGGTACTTTGTGTCGTTACCGTAGTAGCCATATTCGTTTTCAACCTGATACATGATAATGGGACCGCCGTTTGTAATCTGCAAGGGCTTCAAAATTTTGAAAAGCTCTGTGTAGTATGCCTTAACCTTGCTCATGTAGGGCTCGTAAAGGCCACGGAGCTTAATACCGTCGTACTTTAACAGCCAGCCGGGAAGACCGCCGAACTCCCATTCGGCACAAATGTAAGGAGACGGACGAACGATTACATACAAGCCGAGTTCCTGTGCAATTTCAATATATTTCTTTAAATCACAGATACCCTCAAAGTTGAACACACCTTCCTTAGGCTCGTGCATGTTCCATGCAACATAGGTTTCAACAGTGTTGCAACCCATAGCCTTTAACTTTTCAAGTCTGTCTCTCCAGTATTCGGGCACTATTCTGAAATAGTGCATGCCACCGGAAATAATCTTGAAAGGTTCGCCATTAAGGTAAAACTGATCTTTAATTTCAAAAGTTCCCATGATAAATACCTCCGTTTATATAAAATTTTATTACATACATATCCTTTTATTATATAGGAAATTGTGTGCAGAATGTGCGCATATTTGCATATAAAATAAAAGTGTACCTTTTCATCCCCCATGATTGGGGGACCGAGGGGGTTGAAGTGTTAAAACACTTTTTTATATTATACCTTGTTCTCCAAAATAAGTAAATAACTATTTTTGAATTTGAGGAAATTATTTTATTCAAATGCCCATAAAAACTAATTCGCAAAAAAACTTGACACAAGGTCATTTTAACATTATAATAATTAGGCAAAACAAATTACACTATCGGGGTGTAGCGCAGATGGTAGCGTGCTTGTTTCGGGTACAAGAGGCCATGGGTTCAAATCCCGTCACTCCGACCAAGAAAAACAGAAATATCAACGCAAGTTGGTGTTTCTGTTTTTTATTTATCGACGGGATTTGAAGCCTAAAAGGGCACAAGGTGTTAAGAGCAGCAATACGGTCAAGAAAACCGTGCCCCTTATTAACAAAATGCTAGTTTACTTTTTGGAAAGTCTACAGTATAATTAAGACAAATAGTTTTTTGTTTTAATTATACATAGGAGAAGGAGTAAAATGAAAAAATCATTATTAGCAGCTTTGTTTTTAGTAATTACAATTGCTTCAAGCATTGTTTTTTATCAGATAGGATTTAATGCCGGAAAGCAGCATTATAAAAACGATAGGGCAACGGATACAACAGCAGTTGACGATTTACCGTCAGATAGTAGTATAGTTAAGATAGATTTCCCGCTTATCGACATTGCTTTTAATGACGGAAATGACTGGATAGTAGTTATTGCAAACGGTATATATACAGAAAACCCAACATACCGATTCTGCAATAACGGCGAAGAACTCCAGTTTTGTAAGGAATTTTTGTATGTACATACATTTCCTGCAGGGAGAGGAACTACACCAGATGGTTGCATAACTGTATATAAAAACGGTCAGGAAGTAAAGAGTGTTGAATACTTTAAAATGGTTATTGAAAGTGAAACTGTAGAAAACGCATTTGAGAAAACCACACATGATAAACTTGATAAAATAATATCCGGATATTCTTCCGAGGAAGCAAATTCAAATTTTGGTTATATTTCGGAGGTTCCGGTTAAAGATGTTGAGGCAGTGGTCGGAGAAAACGGATTAACTTCTGAGGAAGCAGAACAGCTTTGTTTTAAGGTTTTAGGCGATAAAGATGAAGACATGACAGGATTTCCTAAATCATATAAATGCATTGGCGGAGTTTCCGCAAATAATAAATTGTATTATGTAATGCATATTACCTGGCTGGTAGATAATAATCATTGGTCATATATTGGAAATTGCTATGTTTCTTCTGATGGAAAGGAAATATACGATGGGGTCGTTCAACCTGCGGAATACACAATTATGGATTTAATATGGCATGAATAATTGTATTACCGAGGTGATAATTATGAAAAAAATGCTGATTGCAACATTGAGCATTGTTTTATCAGCCGGGTTGATTTTAACAGTTTTAATCTTTGGCTTTAACTTTAGGAATATAGAACAAGATAAAACCTATGAGGCGGTAGAAAATTTTGACAATTATCAAATTGCCGAATATGTAATTACACAATATTTTAAATATTACAAGACACACGGTTTAAATTTAAGATTGTCTGATTACAAAATAGATAAAATAGAGTTATGTGATGATTTTATAAACCAAGAACATATCGGAACAAACAATGGGTTTGTTTTTACAGTTACCTATGATGTAAAACCGTTTTTCGGCAATTTGTTCGCCAACTGGTATGCCGGGAATGGCAGCAACAACGATACAGGATGGTGCGTAGACAAATTTGGCTATTATAAGGTCACTGCAAAAGATAACGAGTATGTTTTGGATTTTCTTGGAACATCTATTTAATAGTTTTATTCACAACAAAAAAGCAATCCTCTCGGATTGCTTTTTGTTTTTATTCGTCAGCTAATGCTTTTTTGAAATTTTGTTTTGCTTTTTTCTTTTCGTCGCTCTTTCGTTTTCTGTCGTCAAATATTGAGTAAATAACAGGAATAAACAAAAGAGTTAACAATGTACCTATCAAAAGACCGCCTATTAAAACCGTTGCCAAGGGGTGCATCATTTCGCTGCCCTCTGCAGTAGACAGTGCCATAGGCAAGAAACCTAAAACAGACGTAAGGCTCGTCATAAGGATAGGACGAAGTCGTGTTTTACAGGATTCGACAATAATATTTGTTCGAGTTTCGTCGGGTTTCTCCTTGGAAAGCGTCTTGAAAAAGTCAATAAGCACGATAGCGTTATTAACTATGATACCTGTAAGCATAAGTATACCCACACAGCCGATTACGCTCAAGGGCTCGCCTGCAACCAAAAGGCTAAGTACAACACCAATCATTGCCAAGGGCAATGTAAAGAGCACGATAAAAGGCTCCGAGAAGCTTTCAAACTGTGCCGCCATTACCATATACATAAGAAGTATGCCTAAAAATATTGCAATTAAAAGCGACTCCATTGCGTCCATCATGATTTCGTATGTACCCGATTCTACAACGCCGATACCCTCGGGAAGACCGTTTTGTTCGAGAATGTCATTAAACTGATTAGTTACGGTCTGTAAATCTTCGCCGTAGAACTTGCCTGTAAGAGTGATTGTTCTCTTTTGATCAACACGTGTGAGAGTGGTCGAACCTTGTGCAATCTCAATATCCGCAACCTCGCCTAAGGATACAATTGCACCACGTGGTGTTGTGATTCGCAAATTCTTAAGGTCGGTATAATCCTCAACGTAGCTGTCGGGGTATTTTACTATAATATTGTACTCACTGCCGCTTTGAGTAATTCTTGATGCGGTGGTCTCGGCAAGAGCCTGATAAACAAGTCCGTTCAAGGTTGCCGCAGTAAGCGAATGCTGTGATGCAGCACTCTTTTTAGGTGTTATTTTCACCTCGGGCTTTGTTTCGGAAATAGATGTTGTGGTCTGGGTAATGGAGGGCATTGTCTGCATCCATTCCTCAGCTTGGATTACGAATGCTTCCAGCACTTCGTCGTCATCGCCCGTAAAGGAGAACTCAACCTCGTCGGATGCCATCATTGCCATAGTGGTATTTGAAGCCTCAACAGAAATTGTTGCACCTGCAATATTGGAAAGAGCAGCTCTTATATCCTCGGCAATGTCAACAGTGGCTTTGGTGCGGTTATCCTTAAGTGTTACCGTAACAGAAGCACTGTTCTGGGATGCACCCATGATTGCACTCATGCTGCCACCACCTACCGTTGCAGCAATGGTTTCCACGGTTTCGTTCTGACTGATTATAGATTCTACCTTTGCTGTTATTTTGTTAGTATCTTCGAGACGGCTTCCTGTAGGCAGTTCAATGCTTACGCTTATAACACCTTCATCAGATGAGGGCATAAGGGTCATACCTATGTTCATAAGCACTACCATGGCAAGAACAAACACTGCAAGAGTGAAAGCTACAAAGCTTTTTCTTTTCTTTAAAACAGTTCTTATTGCCTTGTCATACACCTTATAAACCCATGCCATAAACTTGTCAAAGGGCTTAAAGATAAAATCAAGACGCTTTTTTGTAACGCCTGACAAGGTTTCAATACGTGAAGACAGCATAGGCACAAGCAGATATGTTACCAAAAGTGCCGAAATCTGCGAGAAAATAATAGTAAATGCCAGTTGCTTGAACATGATGGAAACCATGTTATCGATAAAGAGTACCGGCACATATACAATACAGGTTGTTACAACAGAGGCTACAACTGCACCCATTACCTCGCCTGCACCTTTTATTGCCGCTTTATTTTTGTCTTCACCAAGGTCGTTTCTTCGGCGGAATATATTTTCAATAACAACAACCGCATTGTCAACCAGCATGCCCACGCCTAAAGCAAGACCGCCTAAGGAGACAACGTTCAAGGTCATGCCCGAGAAGAACATACCAATAAAGGTTGTTACAACCGATACAGGCATTGTAATGCCTATTACCATACTTGTTCTGAAGCTGCCCAGGAACAAAAGCAGGATAAGTATAGCAAGCACTGCACCTACAACTGCACTTTCTGCAACAGAGCCTATAGCATTTTCGATATAGCTTCCCTGTTCAAAAACAGTTACGTAATCAAATTTTGAGTTGTCTTGCTTAATCTGGTCAAGGGCTTCTAAAACGGCATTTACAACATCAACTGTATTTGCATCAGACTCCTGTGTTATGGAAATGGAAATAGATTCCTCGCCGTTTGTTCTTGAATATGTTGATGTGTCAGAATATGTATCGTAAACCTTTGCAATATCCTTTATGTATATAACCTGACCTGTGGGAAGTGTGATGGGAACTTCTTCAATGTCGTAAATATCGTTGAACTTGTTTACAACTCTGACATTCATATCCTTACCAAGTCCTGTTATACTGCCTGCAGGAAGGTTCTGGTTCTGTGCGGCAATGGAGCCCACAATACCGGAAAGATTTATGTTGTAGCCAAAAATCTTTTCGGGAGATACAACAACCTCAAACTGTCTTTCCTCTGCACCTGCAACGCTTACGGAAGCTACGCCTGCAACGCTTTCCAGCTTATCTACAACATTATCCTCAACAAACTTTTTTGTCTGGATAGGGTCGTAGCCTTCGTATGTAACAGTGAACATAGCCGATGCCATCATGGACATATCGAGCTTTAAAACCATCGGGGCTTCACATTCCTCGGGAAGATAATCCTCAATAAGCGAAACCTGGTCCTTAACGCTTGTTATTGCATCATCCAGGTCAACGCCTGAGTCAAACTCCAGCATAACAAGGCTCAAGCCCTCGCTGGACTGGCTTACCATACCCGACACACCGCTTACCGAACCGAGTGCACTTTCCACGGTTTTTGTAACAAGGTTTTCAACCTCCTGTGCACCTACGTTAGGATACTGTGTTATAACTGCACCCACAGGGATTTCCATTTCGGGCATCATAGCCATAGGAAGCATCGTTACAGAGTAAAGACCTATTACAACAAATATAAGCACCGCCATAATTACGCTGACAGGTCGCTTAACCGATAATTCACTGAGTTTCATAAGTGAAAAACTCCTCTCTAATAAGTCTTTAAATTATTCGACTATATTTACATAGTTGTTTGTCTCGGAAATATATTCCTTGCCGTCGCAAACTACGGTTTCGCCTTCTTCAACGCCGTCTACTATTTGGGTATACTCGCCGTCAGAAACGCCGCATTCAACGTAACGAAGCTGAGCATAGCCATCTGTAACTACATAAATGTAATTGCCTTCCTCTGTTTGGACAATTGCAGTATCGGGCACGCAAAGTGCGTCACTTTCGCTCTGTTCTGTAATGAGAGTTACGTCTGCAAACATGCCTGCTTTAATTTCGTCCTCGTCGTTGTCAATGCTTACCCTTACAACATACATGCCGCTTACCGCATCCTTAACAGGGTTAACAAGGCTAATTTCGCCTTCGATTTCATCCATACCTGCAGCAGATACGCTTACTATTGCTTCGCCGCCACGTGTAAGATGAGGAACTACGGATTCGGTAACCTTTATTTCTACCGCAAGCTCGCTTGTGTCCGAAATTGTAAAAAGGGGCGTTCCTGCCGCTGCAAACTGACCGATTGCAATATTTTTAGAAGATATGTAGCCGGAAATAGGAGCTTTTATAACGGTTTCTGCAACCATGGCCTTTGCCTGGTCAACAGCTACGGATGCGGTGGAAAGAGCCGCCTTAGCTGTTGTTACCCCGCTTTCTGCACTCTTTTTATTACCGGGTCCAAGAACATTTACCGTAATATCGTAACTGTTTTTTGCACCTTCGTATGCAAGTGATGCACTTTCGTAGGCACTCTTTGCACTTTCAAACACAACAAGACTTACAGCACCTTTTTCATAGAGCTCTTTCTGGCGTTCGTAATTTGTTTTTGCATCGTTATATCCGATTTCAGCTGTTGCTACAGCCTGAGCCAGCTGTACTTCGGTCTGCTTGTTTACGCCGTCGACATTATCTCTTGCTGTAACTGCACTCTGGTACGCTGCATCTGCCTGGCTGTAGCCTGCCTTTGCCTGAGTAAGCTGACGTGAATAATCCGAATCATCAAGGATTACAAGAACATCACCTTCATCTACCCAGTCGCCTAAATCTACATTGATTCTTTCAACCTTTGCAGACACCTTGCTTGTTACATATGCAGTTTCGCCTGCAATAAGCTCACCTGTATAGGTTGCTGTTGTTTCAATGTCACGCACTACGGCTTCGGCAACAGTAACGTTTATGCCTGCTTCTGTAGCATCGGTAGGGTCGGTTGCATCCTGTACAGAAGTACAGCCAGCCACGCTTACGGCAAGAGCCATAGCCAAAATAATTGCCGCCGCTTTTTTAAATGTGTTCATTGCAAATACCTCCTCAAAGTCCTATGGTTGTGTTGTAACCGAACTTTATTACAGCAAGTGCATATGTAACACGTGCGTTTTCAAGCTCGGTCTTTGCGCCGTCCAGCTCTGCCATAGCTGCTGTCAGTTCAATGTTTGTTATCATTCCCAGGTCATATTTTACCTTTGACGCATCATACAAGGACTGTTTTACCTCAAGATTATTCTCTGCTACGGCAATTGCATCCTTTGCACTGAGAATAGATGTATATTCATTTCCAAGTGCAAGTCTAATCATTTTCATTGCGTTATTATATGTATATTCGGAATTAAGATAGTCGCTGTATGCCTGATGGTATAAAGCGGTATCGTCCGTGAGATATCGTTTTGTAATGTTGAAAAGCTCGCTTTTTAACTCATAGTCCTTCCTTGCCGCAGTTATGTCAAAGCGGGTATTAAGGGCATTTTCTATCAATGCATCTGTATTTTCGGGCAACTGGGGAATGGTAATATCATCGGTAAGATAAAGTGTATACTCTGTTCCATCCAGCTGCAACGACACCTTAAGGCTTTCTGTTGCAATAAGAAGTGTTCTCTCGTAGCTGCTAAGACTGTTTTTTGCCTGGAGCACAGCGTTTTCCGCATTCTTAACCTCTATTGCCGCCACAAACCCTGCCGCAAAGTGCTCTTTCATCAGTGTTTCATTTTCCTCAGCAAGCTTAAGTCCTGTTTTGCCGATTGCCACAAGCTTTTCCATAAGCTTTACATTATAATATTTTTCAATAACCTCATAGGAAACTGCTGCTACAACCTGCTCTTTTGATTTTTCCGCAAGCTCAACGCCAACTTTTGCTGCGTAGGGATAGTAACCCTCTTTCAGATATGCAGTTTCAAGTCCATCCGAGATCTTAACAGGTATATTGACATACTTAGATAACTGATTAAATTCCTTCTGGCTATCCTGTGCAACCTCTAAGGAAAGCTTTGCACTTGTTATTGCCGAATCTGCTGCTTTTACTCTGGGGTTGTTTTCCAATGCAAGTGCAATGGCGCCTTCAACGCTCAGCTCTATTGCTTTGGTGGGAGTTGCCTCCATCTTTTGTGCAGGAATAAAATTCTCGCTTTCATCGGCTGCAAAAGCGGGCAAAGAGCAACAAGCAATTGTCGCTGCCACTAATGATGCCGTAAGTTTTTTTATCATATATAACACTCCTTTTTCAGACTGCGGAATTTAGTATACTCCCCACATTCTTTATTGTCAATTAACAATTTGTAAACAACTTAGGCACAAATTAAAAACAAAAGTAGCATATTTAATAATTTTTATTGGTATAAACAAAAAACTATTGCAAAATGGTTTTTCTTATGTTATAATCCCATTCGTAGCATCCGCCGATGTGATGGAATTGGCAGACGTAACGGACTCAAAATCCGTCGGTGGCAACACCGTGTGGGTTCGACTCCCACCATCGGCACCAAACAAAAAAAAGAACATATCCCGCCAGGGATGTGTTCTTTTTTTGTATCAAAATTCCCGCAAGGCTCTGCCCTTCGGGAATTTCTTTTAATCTACTTTAATTTTAAATACAACAGGTTTATCCGTTGTGACAACCTCTGTTGTAATATGAAGTCCATCTTCGTCCCTTTTCCACTCGCATTTGTCATAGCCTAAAGCTTCGACGCTTTTTATAATACCGTGGAAATTAGGTTTTTTGGAAGCATCTGCTTCACCCAAACTTTTTACGGTTATTTCGCTCCTGCCTTCCATGTTAAGACAAATTGCATATATGCACTCACCCTTTGCGGTAAAGCGTATGTCTTCGTATGTATAAGGCTTTGCTTCATTATCGGCAAACTGACCTTCTTCAATTGTGGTGGGGCCTTCGCCGCTTTTTCGCCAGAGCTTTGACGAATATATTGCCTCGCCGTTTACCTTTAACCAACCGCCTATTTCAAGCAATATGCTTTTATCCTCATGGGGGATCGTTCCGTCTGCCTTGGGACCAACATTTAAAAGAAGCCTTCCGTTTTTGGAAACGATATCCACCATATCACGTATAATCTGTACGGCACTCTTGTAGCTATTGCCGTTTGTATAGCACCAGGAGTTTTTTGCAACCGAGGTGTCGGTCTGCCATACATATGGCTTTGTATCGGCGAACTGACCTCTTTCCACATCCACAACAGCACATCCGAACTGGAAGGCATCGTGTTTATAGTTTATAACAACCTCTTTGCCCCATTCGTCGGCACGGTTGTAGTAATATGCCGCAAACTTTTTAAGGTACGGCTTTACTGCACTATGCTGAATCCACCAGTCGAAATAAACGATGGAGGGCTTATATTTATCCACTATTTCACAGCAGCGTACAAGCCAGTCCTCCAAAAACTCCTGTGAGGGGGTAGGCTCACTGAACAAATCGTGATGATTTTTCTCCTCCATGCTGGGCCAGTACAAATCGCCACGCTTTAATGGCTCTTTTATATCAGAGTCGAACTCTTTTCCGTGACCCATAAAAAACCAATGCTCTACACGGTGACTTGACACGCCTTTTGTAAGGCCTTGCTTTTCAAATTCATTATACAGCTCGCCGAGCACATTTCTCCGAGGGCCCATTTTTGCCGCATTCCACTGTGAAATATCGCTTTCGTACATCTGGAATCCGTCATGGTGCTCGCCTACCGGAATAACGTACTGTGCTCCCGCCTGTTTAAACAGCTTTGCCCATTCAGCGGCGTCAAATTTTTCTGCTTTGAACATGGGAATAAAATCCTTATAGCCGAAATTTTTGTGCTCACCATAGGTTTTTATGTGATGGTCGTATTCACACGTTCCTTTAATATACATCCCTCTGGGGTACCACTCGCTCGAATACGCCGGCACACTGTATACGCCCCAGTGTATAAAAATACCAAACTTTATATCCTCATACCATCTGGGAACACGGTACTGCGAAAGCGAATCCCAGGTGGGTTTGAATCGTCCTTTTTCGTTAACATCATCTATAAGCTTTAAATATTTTTCCATTTTTACACCTCCACAGTTTTATTATATTGTATTTCTCTCAGTTTTCAAGGTGTTTATGCGACCTTTTTTATAAATTTATGTCATATAAAAGAGAACCCACCATTTTGGTGAGTTCTCACATCTGTTCTGTATTTATCTGCGGTCTTTTAAAACCTCATATACATCCTTTATGTCCATACCTCTTTCTGCAAGCATAACCAAAAGATGATAAACAAGGTCGCTTGTTTCCAGTGCAATTTCCTTTTTGTCCTCATTTTTAGCGGCGATAATTGTTTCGCTGCACTCCTCGCCCACTTTTTTAAGGATTTTGTCAATACCGCAGTCAAGGAGATAGTTGGTGTAGCTGTCTTCCTTTGGGTTTTCGATTCTGTCGAGGATAACCTTAAAGAGCTCGTCAAGAATGAACTCGCCCTTTTCTTCTCTGACAGAAGGTACAAGCTGACCTACAACTACATCACGGTAAAAGCAGGTTGCTTCACCTGTGTGGCAAGCAGGACCCATAGGCTCAACTGTAAGAAGGATAGTATCCATATCACAGTCAACGCTCATCTTTTTAACCTTCTGGAAGTTGCCGCTTGTTTCGCCTTTGTTCCAAAGGCTCTGTCTCGACCTGGAATAAAACCAGGTTGTTCCTGTTTCGATTGTTTTTTTAATGCTTTCCTCGTTCATGTATGCAAGCATTAAAACTTCGCCTGTTACGCTCTGCACTACTGCAGGCACCAGGCCTTTTTCGTCAAACTTTATATCTTTTAAAAATTCCATAAAAATCTCCCTTATCTCTTTAATGGCGATTATGCATTTTTGCAAAGTTCAACCGCTTGGGCAAGGTTGAGCTTTCCGTCATTAATAGCTCTGCCGGTAATTACACCTTCTACCCCTGTTTGTAAAAGTGCTTTTATATCGTAAATGCACGAAACCCCGCCCGATGCAATAACATTGAGGTTTGTTTCGTTGACCATTTCTTTCATTGCTTCAATGTTCGGGCCGCACATGGCACCGTCTGTTGCAATGTCTGTATATATAATAGTACGAACTCCTGCTTTTTCTACTTTTTTCGCAAACTCAACTGCTGTAAGGGTGCTTACCTTTTCCCAGCCGTCAGTAGCTACAAAGCCGTCCTTTGCATCAATGCCCACGGCAATACGTTCACCGTATTTTTTGCAGGCAGTTTCTACAAGTTCAAAATTTTTTACAGCCGCCGTACCAAGTATTACTCTGTAAACACCAGCATCTAACAGGGCGTCAATATCCGCCATTGAACGGATACCTCCGCCCGTCTGTACCTTCATTGAGACATTTTTACAGATTTCCTTTATGGTTTCACGGTTTTTACCGTCACCGCTTCTTGCGCCGTCAAGGTCTACCACATGCAGAAAATTAGCTCCTGACTCCTGCCATTTCAGTGCTGTTGCAACAGCGTCAGAGGAATAAACAGTTTTTTTATCATAATCCCCCTTGTAAAGGCGTACACATTCGCCGTCCTTGAGGTCAATAGCGGGATATATTCTCATAAAGGTTCTCCTTAATTACTCAACGATAAATTCTTTCAGTGTTTTTTCGATTTCTTCCGTTTCTTCGGAATAAACTCGCACAACTACAGGCTTTGAAAGTTCAAGAGAAAAAATTCCCATAAGGCTTTTTGCGTCCACCACGTGTCTTCCGGAGACCATGTCAATGTCGCATTCAAAGTCGTTCACAAGATTAACAAAATTCTTTACGTCAACTATGGAAGAAAGCATTACCTTAAAACTTTTCATACAATCACCATAACCTTTCTGAAACAACTCAGTCAGTTATTTCAATACTGTCTAATGTTTGTCTGAAACTTTTTCTAATTTCCCCTAAATACTCGTCATACAGAGCCTTCTGTTCCTTCTGTTCGGCTTCTGTAAGACCTTCGGATTTCTTCTTCTTAGCAAGAAAGCTTATCCTGTCAAGCTTAGATTTTTCCATCGTTTCTGAAGTCCTTTCGTTATGCTTTAAGGCAGGTCACTATCCTTACCTTACGTTGTACTATACTCCTATTGCCGAGCAATTTCAAGTTTTGTAACCAAATTGTAACATTGCTCTTTACTTTAAATTTCTTTAGTGTTAAAATAAATTTATATTAAACAACAGGAGGTTTCAAAATGAAAAAACTTTTATCACTTTGTCTGGTGCTTATCATGATGCTTTCATTAGCTCCCATGGTACAGGCATCTGACAACATCCCTGTTTTCCTTAACGGAGAGCAAATCGAAAAAACAGGTATTATTATTAATGACCGCACATACCTTCCGGTGCGTGCCCTTTGCGAAGCATTAGGCTACGAGGTTGACTGGGTTAATGAAACACGCAGTGTAGTTATTGGCGCAGCACCCGAAGCAACCGAAAAGACAGATGCGGTAAACATCTACCTCGACGGCAAGAAAATGGAAAATGCCGAGGCTATTATCGTTAATGATTTCACATATCTTCCCGTACGTGCTCTTTGCGAAGCATTAGGCAAGGATGTTGAGTGGAATAACGAAAAGCGTGAGGTTTACGTAACAGACAAGGTAGAAGATGTCTTCAACGGCAAGTACTTCCGCCTTAAGCACAAGGCTACAGGCAGATATCTGTGTGTAGAGCACGCTAATACAGCAGACGGTGCAAAGGTTGTTGTAGCAAACCGTGACGATTCCAACTCCAACCAGGTATGGGGCTTTACAGCTATGGACGACGGCTTCTATAAGATATTCAACCAGAACTCAAAAAAGAGCATCGATATTTCAGCATTCTCAACAGTAGCAGGTGTTGAAATCACACAGTACACAGCAAACGGCGGTACAAACCAGCAGGTTAAGCCTGTTAAGAACGAGGATGGCACATATACAATGGTTATCCGTCACTCCAACCTTGCAATTACCGCAACAGACCGTTTTACAACTCAGGAAGAAATAACAAACGACGACACACAGAAGTTTGAGCTTGAATACGTAGGTCAGACCCCTATGGGCAACCTTAAGGAAAGTGCCGGTTACCTTGCACTTGATAGCGTTACAAAGGAAAGATTTGATTCCTTCGTATATACAACACTTCCTTTCGGTGCAAGAGTACAGAATGCAGTTGAAGACAAGCTTATCATGTCTGACTACTACAACATCTCCAAAGAAGAACAGGTGAAGGTTCTTAAGGATTGCCTTACTATAACAGTATACGGCCAGGTTGACTTTGGTGAAATCCTCCCCGATACTGAAAAGGCTAAGTACGAAATTACAGAAAAGAAATATGTTGAATCCTATGACGTATGGCGTGGCACAATGCTTCCCGTATGGATGTATTACGTAAAAATGGCAGGCGATGTAGAAGGACAGGTTCACGAATGGACAATGATTTCTACTGTAGAGGATTCCTCCATTGTTACAGATGCAATCAATGCACTTAGCCGCTTCCCCTATGCAATCCGTCATCATATCCGTCGTCTCATTTACCGCCAGGATTCTGCTAATAGCTACAATGGCGGCGGCGATACAATCTGGATTCGTCTTACATGGGTACCCAACGAAAAGCAGATTGCACACACTCTCGCTCATGAATTAGGCCATGTTCTTGACTCCAACCTCACAAGTGAATCTGCTCTTTGGGACCGTGCAAGAGAAGCAGATATGGTTCCCATGTCCTCTTACGGCAACTCTAACCGTGCAGAAGACCTTGCAGAATTTTCTCGTATGTTCAACCTTTTAAGAACAGATGATGCTGCTCTTAAGGAGCTTGAAAAAGTTTATCCCAACCGTTTTGCAGCATATGCAGCACTCCTGTTTGTAAGCGACCCTGTTTACTACTCTCACTATAAGGAATACTACGAAAAAACAATGCGCTTTGACGATGATGACAAAGCACCCTTCTACTGCCAGATTTCAATTCCCGGCACCAACCTGGTTCTTACACAATCATCAGAAGCAAAGGGTAGTGTCTTAACATTTGAAGAAAACACAAACTCCGACAACCAGATTTGGCGTATCCGTACATGGGGCGGCAAAAATGCTATGTTTAACAAGGCAACAGGTCTTTGCGTCAATGTTCCGGGCAACAGCATGGACCCCGGAAAAAACCTCATCGTTTGGAATGGCGGCAAGGGAAATAACGAGCTTATGTCAATGACATCTACAAACAATGGCGCTATATTTACATTTGCTCACTCCAACCTCTACTTAGGTGCTGAAAAAGCAGAAGCCGGCGCAAAGGCAATTCAGACAGATGTAAAATACGAAGTTACAGTTACAGAAGTAAAGTAATTAATAATAACACAAAAACAGGACGGTTAAACCGTCCTGTTTTTTATTGACTTGTATCAAAAAATTTATTTTACAATATTGCTGAGCCAAACACCTTTTTTAATAAGTACCGCACCTATAACACACTTAATGAGTTCTGCCGACTGCACTATAAAATAAATAGTAATAATATCAAGGTTTGTAAAACTTGCAAGGCAGTATGCCAAAGGCACACTTACCGCCCAGGAAAAGCCGCAGTCGAAGAAAAAGGTTATAACGGTTTTACCACCGCTTCTCAGTGTAAAATAGGTGGCATGGAGCATACCGTGAGCAGGCATCCATATTGCCGAAATGATAATAAATGCAGTTGCAAGAGAGCGAACGTTTTCCGTAGTGTTGTACATAAGCGGAAAAAGCGGAGCAAAAATTGCCATGACGCCACCTACAACCACACACAGCAAAGCCGAGAATGTTATCAGCTTCGGTGCAGCATCCTTTGCTTTTTCCAGTTCATTTGCACCAAGCATCTGACCTATGACAACGCTCACGCCGCTGCCAAAGGCAATAAAGAGAACGTTAAACAAATTTACCACAGTGCTGGAAATATTCTGTCCTGCTACAACATCAATACCACGCACCGAGTAGCATGCCGCCAATGCGGCAATACCCAATGACCACAGGCATTCGTTTGCAGTAAGAGGAATAAGCCCCTTTACCGATATCTTTTTTACAAGCTCGCCCGGTACAAACAGACTTCGGTAAAGGCTCTTGGGATAAATAAGCTTGTTTCGGTTCCAATGTGTCCATACTATAACCATGGCAGCCTGGACAAACCTGGATATAACAGTAGCTATAGCCGCACCCTGTACTCCCAAAGTTGGGAAAGGACCTATACCAAAAATAAGCAAGGCATTAAGAATTGTATTTGTTACAACTGCCACAACACCTGCATACATAGGCACAGTTGCAATACCACCTTCACGGAGTGTGCCGGAATACACATTTTCCAATGCAAAGGGCACAAGACCTATAAGCATAATTTCAAGATAGCTTATGGCACTATCGTAAGTTATTTTTACATCCAAACCTGCAGTTTCGCCTTTAAGGTACATATTTATCAATGGGTCTGCCCCAAATACCAGTACAGTTATGCCCACAAGGCATATGAAAAACACCGTAATAAGCTTAAAGCGCATTGTATGCCTTACACCGTCACGGTCTCCCTTGCCGAAAAACTGTGCCGAAAATATACCCGAACCGGATACCGCACCGAAAACTGCCAGATTAAATACAAACAATATCTGATTTACAACCGCAACACCTGTCATCTGCTCGGTACCTATCTGACCTACCATGATATTGTCTATCAGTGCTACAAAATTAGTTATAAGGTTTTGTATCATTATGGGCACCGCAATCATCAGTGTCCTTTTATAAAAGCTCCACGAGCCAATCAGCTTACCCATAAAAAACTCCTTTATTCTGCTTCGTCACTTTCAATGCCGGTAAGTGTCCACTTTGCAATATTTGCATAGGGCGAGTAAGGATACGGTGAAACTTCACCCTGCACATAAGGCGAGGTTAAAACGTAAGTTGTTCTGAACACAAGCCCTGCAACAGGCTGATACGCAATATAATGTGACTGAAGCTTTGAAAAAGCTATGGTTGCCTTGTCATAGCTTGCATTTGAGGCAAATTCCGAAAGTGCGAAATCCATTTCACTACTGCTGTAGAAAGAATAATTAATCCGCCCATTTGAGGAAAGAATATCCTTCATGTTATATGGGTCATCATAATATACTGCACCTAAAAAAGCATCAAACTCGCCGTTTTCTATCCGTTCGTAATACACCTGCTGGTCAACGACCTCTACTCTCACCTCAAAGCCTGCCTCTGTCAGGTGCTTTTTTATCTCCTCTGCTGCCTGTGCTCTCAAAGTGTCGGTATTTGTTGCAAGAAGCGTAAAAGACAGATTGCTTATGCCTTCTGCTGTTGTTTTTTCCAGTTTAGTGTCATAATTTGCATCACGCCAGCCTGCTGAGAAAATAACCTCCTTTGCATAGTCAAGGTTATAATCTGTTGTTTCAAAGCTGGGGGTAAATGCACTGCTTGAAGGCATTATGGGAAAACCCGAGGGTATTGCATCGGAGTAAATTTCTGCTATTTTTTTGCGGTCAATGGCATTTGATGCCGCAATTCTTAAAAGAGGGTCAGAGAATATTCCCTGCTTGGCATTAAAGCCTACAAACTCAAAAAGTCCGTCGGGGCATATGTGCTTTGTATGGCTTTCCTTTATAGCAAAGTTTTCCGTGTCCAGCATTTCCTTTGTAACTGCATGGATTTTTCCCGAGGAAAAAGCCTCCTGTGCCATTTCACCGGTACGCATATACAAAAATTTAACGCCGTCACAGCCCACTTCGCCTAAATGCCATGCACCGTTTTTCACAAGGCTTAAGCTTTTGCCGTCGGTTTCTTTCAGCATAAACGGACCTGTTCCTATCATATCGACGGATGCATCGGTATTTGTCCTTACTATAGGAAAATACAGCGAATATACAAGCAACGCATTACTTTCACTAAGGAAAAATGCAATCTCATAGTTACTAAGCTTTTCCACTCTTTCAACGCTCTCTAAGTTGGCGTAGTAAGAGCTCTGAGGGTTTTCCTTTATCCTGTTTACGGTATAAACAACATCATCTGCAGTAAAGGATTGTCCGTTATGCCACAAAACTCCTTCTTTAACCCTTAAGGTCATAACGGTTGCATTTTCGTTGAAGGCATAGCTCTGTGCCAGCACAGGACTGAGCCCGAACAGCTCATCGATATTAAAAAGAGGCTCATAAACAATGAGCAAAGCATCCCTTACACTTTGACGTGTTGTCAGATGAGGGTCAAGGGTGTCAGGCTCACGCATCTGAAGATTTATTATGTTTTTCTCCCATATTTCCTCATAAACCTCTGTAGGCTCCTCGGTAACTGCACTTTCGCAGGCACACAGCGAGAAAAGTAAAATTGTAATAAGTATTAACGAAATCAATTTTTTCATAACAACTCACACAGCCTTTTAAATCATTTGTATAAAACCGCCCAGAAGACCGCTTCTGCCCTTTTGTGCACGGTGTGAAAAAAACATATCATTCCTGCAGGAGGTACATATGCAGCAGTTTTCAATATTCTCCCTCAAAACACCTTTTTCCATAAGCTGAGATGCTGTAATACTTTTTAAATCAAGCATATATTTTCCGTTGTCTTTTTTTATCACAAGGCTTTCATATTCGCCTGCAAACTGCTCGCCCACATCCTCCGACACTTCGTAGCAGCATATGCCTATGGCAGGACCTATAAAAGCACATATATCTTCAACTTTTGCACCATGCTCAATCATAACATCTACAGCGTTTGCAATTATGTTATCCTTGGTTCCTCTCCAGCCTCCGTGAACCGCACCTATCATGCCACGCTTTTTATCATAGAGAAGGGTAGGCACACAGTCTGCACTGTAGCATAAAAGGGGCACGTTTTTCATGTCGGTCACAATACCGTCAACACCCTCGCCCCATTCACGGCAAAAGCCCTTGCCTATATCCTCCGGGGTAAGAAAGTGCACCTTAGCTGTATGCAGTTGATAGGTAAGGGTCAGCTTTTCCTTATCAAGCATAAGTGCATCTGCACATTTTTCAATGTTTTTTATTGCATTAAAGGGATTGTCGCCTCGTCTTAATCCCATATTAAGGGATGAAAAATCCCCTTGGCTAACGCCTCCGTGTCTGAGTGTAAACCCATGTATGGCATCGATTTTATCACTTGTAAGAAACTCTAATCCGTTCCTTTTTACGATTTCCAAATCCTTTTCACCTCAAGCGCTTTTCCTGTTTTTTCATCAACATTTATAACAACTGCACAAAAACGGCCCTTTCCTTCTGCAGACTTGAATTTGTGCTTTTCCTCAGGAGTTACAAACCTGCCCACGGCAGTGTCAACATCCATACCCAGAACCGAGTTAACCGCACCTGTCATACCTACATCGGTAATATATGCAGTTCCCTTGGGTAATATTTTTTCATCTGCAGTCTGTATATGTGTATGCGTTCCCAAAACTGCCGATACCCTTCCGTCCAGATAAAATCCCATGGCTTCCTTTTCGCTTGTTGCCTCTGCGTGAAAATCAACCAGGATAATATCGGTGGATTTTTTGGCTTTTTCTATAAGATTGTCAACACACTTAAAGGGGTCGTCAGCCGGGTCCATATATACCCTGCCCATAATATTTATAATTGCAACCTTACACCCCTGTGGGCATCTGATAATTTCCATGCCTTCGCCGGGCAAATCCTCGGGCAGCATATTTGCAGGGCGGACAAGTGCCTCTTTCCTGTCCAGGAGGATTTTTGCATCGTTTGCTTTTGAAAAAGCATGGTTACCTAAAGTAAAAAAGTCAACTCCGGCACGTGTCATTTCCTCATATGTGTTCACCGTTATACCTAATCCGCCTGCAGAATTTTCTCCGTTGGCAACGGTAAGGTCGATGTTGTATTCGTATTTAATATCTTCAAGGTATTCAAAAAGCGTTTCTCTGCCGCACTTGCCGCAGATGTCGCCAATAAAAAGTATGTTCATTCTCTCAGTCCTTAACTTTTAAAAAAGTCGGGATATAAAATCCCGACTTTTTACATGCGTTTGTTATTTTGCGAATGCGACAGTGCGTGTCTCTCTGATTATGTTTACCTTAATCTGACCGGGATATTCCATGTCGCTTTCAATTTTCTTAACGATTTCACGTGCGATAAAGTCCATATCGCCGTCACCGATTCTGTCGGGCTTAACCATAATACGTACCTCACGGCCCGCCTGGATGGCAAAGCTCTTTTCAACTCCGTCAAAGCTTGTTGCAATTTCTTCAAGCTTCTGAAGTCTCTTGATATAGGTTTCGATGTTTTCTCGTCTTGCACCGGGACGAGCTGCACTGATTGCGTCGGCTGCCTGAACAAGGCAGGCAACAACTGTGTTAGCTTCCACATCACCGTGGTGAGCTTCGATAGCATGAATAACGCTTGCGCCTTCCTTATACTTTCTTGCAAGGTCAACGCCGATTGTAACGTGGCTGCCTTCGATTTCGTGGTCAACTGCCTTACCGATATCGTGAAGCAAGCCTGCACGCTTAGCAATTGTAACGTCAACACCCAATTCGCCTGCCATGATGCCTGCAACATGGCTAACCTCGATAGAGTGCTTCAATACGTTCTGACCGTAACTTGTCCTGTAACGGAGACGACCCAGCAGCTTGATAAGTTCGGGATGTAATCCGTGAACACCTGTATCAAATGTTGCCTGTTCGCCTTCCTGCTTGATTGTAGCGTCAACCTCTTTCTGAGCACGCTCAACCATTTCCTCGATTCTCGCCGGATGAATTCTGCCGTCCATAATGAGCTTTTCAAGCGCAAGACGAGCAACCTCACGGCGGATGGGGTCAAAGGACGATATGATAACTGCTTCGGGTGTATCGTCAATAATGAGTTCAACACCTGTGAGAGATTCAATCGTTCTGATGTTTCTGCCTTCACGGCCGAGAATTCTGCCCTTCATTTCATCGTTGGGCAAGCTTACAACAGAAACCGTTGTTTCTGCAACGTGGTCAGCAGCACATTTCTGGATTGCAAGACCGATAATGTTCTTTGCCTTCTTTTCGGCTTCATCCTTAGCCTGAGATTCAATTTCACGAATCATCATTGCCGCTTCGTGTCTTACTTCGCTTTCTACGTTCTTAAGTAAGAACTGCTTTGCGTCCTCAACAGATAATCCCGAAATTCTTTCCAGTTCTTCGAGCTGCTTTGCACGCACCTTTTCGAGGGCTTCCTTTTCATTGTCAAGCTCTTTCATTTTTTCGTTGAGCTTTTCATCCTTCTTTTCAAGAGCCTCGGTCTTCTTGTCAAGATTTTCTTCTTTTTGCTGAATTCTTCTTTCCTGTCTTGTTATTTCGTTTCTGCGTTCTTTAATCTCTTTATCCGCTTCAACTCTGGCTTTATGTATTTCATCTTTAGCCTCAAGCAGGGCTTCCTTTTTCTTGTTCTGAGCAGCCTTGTGTGCATCGTCAACAATGCGTTTTGCTTCTTCTTCAGCGCTTCCGATTGCCGCTTCGGCAACCTTTTTGCGGTGATAGTTACCTGCGAAAAAGCCAATTGCAATACCCACGATAAGTGCTACAGCAGCCGCTATTACTATCCAAAGGGTCACTTATTCATTCCTCCAATCTATATTAATATTGAATGTTGAATGTTCCAAAAAGCGTACCCCTGTGCCCCCATTCAGCTCAACGGGCACAACGGTTTGCTTTTCCATTGCAAGGGAGCGAAAAAGACCATACTCCCCATTACAACATAAACACACAATAATACACTCAATATTATATAGCATTTTGTGAAACTTGTCAAGGAACACCTTCCTACTTAATGCTATTTTTTTCATCCTCTGCCGCTTTTTTTAACTTTTGGCAAAACTTTTCATTCGGGGATACTGTAGCGGTATTATATCCCTCGTAAATAACCATGCCTGCCTTGGCTCCGTTAGGCTTCCTCACATGGCTGACAGGGCAATAGTCCACATCTGCCTTGGGCGAATTTACAGCCTTTGAGTTTGTTGCCGCAATAATTGCCGCTGCTTCAATAACCTTTGGCGGAAATTCCTCGCCCTTGCTTTTTACAATTACATGGCAG
>JAFUJG010000018.1 GCA_017468215.1 Clostridia bacterium
CATTTCGAGATATGTCATAAGGAATTCGTTGTAGTGTTCGTAGTCATAAGGCATATCCTGAAGAACCTTTGCCAAACCTGCGAATACCCAACCGTCGCCACGAGCCCAGAAGTTCTTTTCGCCTTCATGACCTCTGTTAGGCTTCAAGGGATATACATAACCTGCATCACGGAAGAACAGGTAAGCATAGTTGTTGGGGTCAGAATAGTTAGCACCGTTTGTAAGGCGGGCACTTGTTGTGTAACCGTCAGCACTTGTGGGGATACCGCCGGGACCATCGTACATAAGTTCCTTAGCGTATCTCCAGAATCTATAAAGACCGTCGAGGTACTTTTCATCCTGAGTTACCTGGTAGAGCTTTGTCATAACGGGCATAACCATGTACAATGAGTCTGCCCACCACCAGAAGTCATCATTGGATCTTGAAACTTCTTCGCTCATAACTTCAACAGCTCTTGCGATCTTCTTGTCATCCTTGTATGTACCCTTGGATTCGTTCTTTTCAATATTGTAAAGATCGATGTAGGACTGGAAGCAAATCTGGAAGTCACCAAAGAGAACGTGCTTACTGTTAAAGCTCTGGTCGTAACCCCATTTCCATTCGTTCTTGTTTGTGCTGGGAGCACTGCTCCAGCTACAAGAATTAGCCCAGTCTGTAGCATACTTACGGTATGCTTCAATACCTGTTGCATAATAAGCTTCCATGTTACCTGTCATGTAAGCAGCCTTAGCCCAGAAATAGTTAGGAATACCGTATTCAACCTGGTTATACTTAACTACTGTCTGATAATAGTCATTAGCTGCTTCAAGTGCTTTGATTGTGCCTGCGTATGTAGGCATAACAGCACCCTTGTCTTCTGCAGCAACAGTTGTGATTGCCAAAGATGCGACAACAGACATAACCATTGTCAAAGCAATAACAAGAGAAACTGCAATTTTGAGTAATTTGTTCATACTTTTCTCCTCCCATGCCTTTAAGGCATAAATTTGATAACATAATAATAACATTGTTTTTATAAAATATCAACAAAAATATTATAATTTTTTTGTATTTTTTAGATATTTTTTCATTTCCTATTAAATATTAAGGGTTAAATCTCAGGCTGCGGGATTACGTTGAAGTCGTTTTTTACAACTTTTAAAACAAAGTGTGTTTTTGTAGCCTGAATACCCGCCATGTTCATAATGTTGCGGTGTATCTTCTCCAGGCTGTCTGCTGAATCGGTATAAATATTGAGTATAAAGTCAAACTCACCTGTTCTGTAATAGCAGGACTGAATGTTTGGGTTGTGCTGAATCATATCCGCAAAGGCATCGTAATATTTGGGGTGTTCAAGGCTGACCTCCATTATGGCTATAAGCCCGTTGCCCATCTTCGCCTGGTTGATGGAAACGGTATATCCCTGTATAATCTGATTTTTTTCCAGCTTTTTAATTCTTTCGATAACTGCGGAAACGGACAGGTTGATTTTTTTGCCTATCTCCGAGGATGTCATTCGTGCGTTTTCCTTTAAACAGTTAAGTATTGCATAGTCAACGTTGTCCAGTATGTAGTTTTCCTTGCTCATATTTTTCCTTCTCCTTTCAGTTTTTCCAAAAAGCCACGACAGCCTTTCATAACGTCACGGTAGGTTTCTTCAAAATCGCCTGTATACCAGGGGTCGGCAATGTCATCTGTCTCACAGGCAAATTCTAAAAATTTGTAAACCTTTGTGCTATCGCCCAATATCCTGACCATATTGCGGATGTTGGCGTCGTCCATGCCTATGAAGTAGTCATATCTGCCTGCATCCTCACGTGTAAGCTGGACAGCCCGTTTTTTTGAATAATCTATTCCGAAACGGTCCAACACACGCCTTGTTCCGTAGTGAACACCGTTTCCGATTTCTTCACGGCTTGTTGCACTGGAGGCTATGAAAAACTTATCTCCTATCCCCATCTTTTCTACAGTGTCACGCAGCAAGAACTCGGCCATAGTGCTCCGACAAATATTACCATGACACACGAACATAACTTTTATCATTTTTCCAGCTCCTCTCTTATAACAAGCGAAAGAATACTTGCGTTTGCTCTGTTATGGGTTTTCCGCATGCATTCGCCCATAATAAAGCCCATGGCTTTTTTCTTTCCCTTTTTATAGTCATCAACACTCTTTTGGTTTTCCGCCAGTACATCAAGCACCACGGCTTTCAGTAATTTCGGGTCCTCGAGTTGTGTAAAGTTATTTTCCTTTACAATCTCGGAGGGGCTTTTATTTTCTGAAAACATACACCCGATAACATCCTTTGCAGTTGTTGAAGTAATCTTCCCTTCCTCAATCATGGCAATAAGCTCTGCAATCTGTTTTCCGCCAAAGGGGATTTCATCGGGAGTTATGTTTTTTTCATTTATAAGCCGAGCTATGTCGCTTACAAGATAGTTGTAAGCTTTTTTTGCCGGAGCCTTATGCTCTACCGCTTCATCAAGTATTTTTGTAAAGGCTTTAACACGCATTATTTCTTCACATTCGTATTTGGTAAGGGCGTAATTGTCTAAATATCGACTACGCTTAATCTCGGGCAGCTCAGGCATAGCGCTTTTAATTTTTAAAAGCACAGCCTCCGTAACCTCAATACAGGGCAGGTCAGGGTCGGGAAAATAGCGATACTCACCTATGCTCTCCTTTTCCCTTAAGACAACGCTCTCGTTTTTCTCGTCTATCCAACGCCTTGTCTGCCTTTGAATACTGCCGCCTTGTTTGTATATTTCTATCTGGCGGTTAATTTCGTAATTGATACATCGCTCCATTGCAGAAATGGAGTTTACGTTTTTCATTTCGCAGCGCTGATTGTATACCGTATCGCCCTTTCGCCTTACAGACACGTTTACATCGCACCTGAGGTTGCCCTGTTGCATTTTACACTCAGAAATTCCGAGATACAAAAGGTTTTCCTTTATTTTTTCTAAAAGGAGCTTAGCCTCTTTAGCACTTCGCAGGTCGGGCTCGGTAACAATTTCTACCAGAGGTACGCCTGCACGGTTATAGTCAATAAGGGTTTTACCGTCCATGTGGATGAGCTTGCCTGCATCCTCCTCAATGTGTATCCTGTTTATACGTATTTTTTTATCATCAAGTTCAACACATCCGTCATAGCAAATAGGAAGCTTTGCCTGGCTTATCTGATAGCCTTTGGGCAGGTCAGGATAAAAGTAGTTTTTACGTGCATGCTGTGATTTTTCACGGATTTTGCAGTTTAGTGCAATACCCAGCATAACAGCATATTCGGGCACCTTTTTATTAAGTGTTGGCAGTGCACCGGGCATACCCATACACACAGGGCAGGTGCAGCTGTTTGCTTCTTTTGCAAAGGCTACCGGGCAGGAGCAAAAGGCTTTTGTTTCGCAATTAAGCTCCGCATGGATTTCAAGCCCTATAATCGCTTCAAATTCCATTATAAAAGCCTCCCTTCTCATATGCCCAGGCGGCGTTGAGGATTGTCTGCTCGGCAAAGTGCTTGCCTATTAACTGTATTCCGGTGGGCAGACCATTTGCAGCCTTAAGTGCAGGTACGCTTATACCGCAGCAGCCTGCTAAGGACACAAGTGCTGTCCATCCGTCGTTTGAGTAAATTTCATCAAAGGGCTTTTCCTCGCCTATTTTCCAAACATCGGAATTGCTCACAGGGGTTAAAATAATGTCAAATTTTCCAAAGAGAGAGTTAAGCTCTTGTGTTATCAGCCTGCGAGCCATATTTGCACGCAGATAATACTTATCGTAATAACCCTCAGAGAGCACACGTGTTCCAAATAAAATACGCCTCTTTACCTCGTCGCCGAAAAATTGGCTTCGGGTATTCTGATACATTTCTTCGAGGCTGTTATAATCAC
>JAFUJG010000183.1 GCA_017468215.1 Clostridia bacterium
ACGGAGAGTATACATATGCAAACAACATGACAAGATTTTTCGATTTCGGTAATCTTGGCTCGGGCTCCAACAATGCGTACAACAGTATTTTTGCAAGATATACATCTTCCTCGGGTCTTTTACGTATCCAGGACAGAGATATTAACAAATACCAGGAAACAACTATTTCCTCTCGTCCCTTTACAGATGTGTGGGGGCTATTCACTTTTGTTTATGAAAAGAACGAGGAAACTGGCTATTTTGAGACAAAGGTTTATGTAAACGGCGAAGAAATCCCTGAGTTTTCTACAACAAATGTTTACACACGTGCACTCTCTGATTTAGGCGAGCTTACAGATGTAAATAACGGATTCTTCATTGGCCGTACAGTATGGGGTGCTACAAATCAGAATGTAACAGACAACCCCGACTTTAAGGGTCAGATGGACGAAATCCGTCTTTATAACAGAGGTCTTACAGCAGGTCAGGTTAAATATATTTACGACACCACATCTCCTGTTGGTATGATTGAAATGACAGAGTACTATGTTGAGGATGTAACTACTCTTGCAGGCGATTATCCGCTTCTTCCCGAAGTAGTAACTGTTTACTATAACACAGGTGCCGAAAAGGAAGTTAGTGTAACATGGGATGTTCTTTCCTCTGACAAATATGCACAGGAAGGCACATTTGAAGCAGGCGGTTATACAGAAGAAGGCAACTATGTTACAGTTAAGGTTATTGTTATTAAAAAGGATACATCCACCCTTAACGAAGGTCTTCTTGCATATTATACCTTCAATGACGATGCCGCAGAGCCCGATACAATTATCGACTCCTCAGGCAATAACAACAATGCAACCGTACACAATCTTTACCAGGAGGTTTCCTCCGGTGGTTGGGGTGGTGGCACCACAACAGTTGTTGAAAGAAAAATGAGCGTTACCGACGGTGTCTTATACTTCCCCGGTGCATTAATCGGTGAAGATGCGGGCCTCACAGGCAGAAACCAGAGAAACAGATTCTTCTCGGGCCCTGCAATCCGTATGCCCGACGGTATTAACGAAGGAAGTGAGGAATTTACATATTCCGCATGGATTTATGCAGATACAGATTACCGGTATTCATCCGGATTGCAGAGATTTTTTGACTTTGGTAACGATTTGAGGGATTCATTCTACTTCCGTTATGTACCTTCTACAGGTGAGACTGTTTTTCAGGACAGAGGTGTAGCAAGCAGCAGCAGCGATGAAAACTCTCTTATTTCTGCAACACTTGAGGACAATCCCTTTGCCGACAAGTGGGCACATCTGGTAGTGACTTATGAAAAGAGCACTGAGGGTGAATATTATGTTCCCCATATCTATATTGACGGTGTTGAAAGATATGAGTTTGACAACTCGCTTACCACACTTACACGTGCATTTGGTGCTTCGGTATCTTCCTCCGGCTCAAATTACGGTATGTGGATTGGTAAAACTCAGTGGGCGTTTGACTCATCTCAGGCATCGAGCAACCCCGAATTTAAGGGTAAAATGGACGAAATCCGTCTTTATGACAGAGCACTTTCCGCCAGCGAAGTAACAGAGCTTTATAATTCTAAAAAGCCTTCTGATGTACCTGTTGATTACGACAGTATGCCCCAGACAAAGATAGCGGTTGCCCAGGATGTTGAAGTATCTACAGCATATCCCGACACTAACCGTGAAGGTCAGACACAGATGCTTGTATCCTCCAACAATGGTGCAGCAAATACACGTTATGGCTTTATGCGTCTTGGTGAACTTTCAACAGGCGAAATCACATCTATGGCAAACTGTGAAAAGGCAGTTTTAAGTGTTTACGTAACACTTATCGATAACTGGGGCACAAACGACGCTTTCTATTGCTACGGCTTAACAGGCGAGGCAACTGCGTGGGATGTTGACACCATTACAATGAATAACTATTCAGAGCAGATTGGCGGCAGTATCACAAACGTTGGTGTCAGCGAAGTGGGTGAGCTTCTTGATACACAATATGCCTCCGGTCAGCAAAGGGATTTCTACATGCAGTGGGATGTTACAGAATTTGTGAAGGAGCACGCAGCGACAGATTTCTCCTTCCTTTTAACCTGTGGCAGTAACGTTGCATATATCAATACAAGCGAATCCGGTATTGAAGGTCAGATGCCAGAGCTTATAGTTTATCAGCAGGGTACACCTATCACAATAAACCGTGTTGATACAGAAGGAAATCAGATTTCTTCTTCTATCGTTTACGGCGTGGCAGGCAGCAGTTATACATACAATGTTGCAGATGCAATTGTAAGCTACAACAATGCACTTTACGTTGTAGACAAGGACGCCTCCAATCTTACAGTTGAATCCGTAACAGGTGAAGATGTAATTGAGGTTGTATACAACAAGGCAACAGATGTATCCTTTGACACTGTCAATGTGAGAACATACGTTGGCAAGGCTCCCACACTTCCCAGAGTGCTTAATGTTTACGCAGACGGTTACAGTGCACTCTTTGCAGTACAGTGGGATACAATCGATTCTTCGCTTTATGCCCAGAAGGGTGAGTTCACTGTGGAAGGTACTATCCTTGGTACAGACACAACCCTTGATGCAAACGTTGTTGTATTTCCCGAATATAACGGTGCAGTAGGCGGCGATTTGGTTATTGATATTTATGTTGACGGTGAGCTTAGTGAAACAAAGCAAATAAACAAAGCTTACGGCTCCTCCTTCACTCTTGATAAGAGCTACGAAACCTATATGGGCAATCTCTACGTGCTTGACAGCGTGAAAGGAAGCGTTACCGGAATTGGTCAGAGCCTTGTTATGAACAGCCTTGACCAGCGAATTGAGCTTTACTTTGTAATGAAGGAAAGCATTGAAGGCTCTCTTACTGTTAAAATTAAGGCAGATGACTTTGAAGGCACAAGCTATACATTAACTGCAACAGCAAAGGTGCTCAACACCGAGAAGGACGACGAAACAGTTAAAATTGTCATTGCAGATTACAACTCTGACGGTGAGGTAACAAATGCTGTAATAGAAAGTGCCGTAATAGAAAGCCGTACTGGCGATTATGTAACCTTCTCAAAGAGCCTTGTCTTCTATAAAGGAAAACACGGAAACAGTATTGTATATCTCTGGACAGAGGGCATG
>JAFUJG010000184.1 GCA_017468215.1 Clostridia bacterium
TAACATAAAATAAATTTTTTCTGCCGCAAGCTGTCTTTTTCCGGGATTTTTAGTTACTAAATTCCGTGTTAAAAACCATGCCAGAAATCCCACAATAAGCACAACAAGCCAGCCGTGGACAATGGTTTCCGAAATTTTTATCCCGCCCAGAATGGGTATCTCAAATAAGACCTTGGGACCTTTTATTTCAAGGCTCAATTTTCAGCCACCTCTTTTTCCGAATCTTCCTTAATACGCATTTTTCCTACTACTGTGATAACAATCCGCTGATAAAAAAGCGGAATAATTGCCGCCACCCAATTAAAAACAGGCAGCTTTATTGCCAGAACAACCACAAGTGCCATTGCAAGAAGCCGGTAGGTGTATGTTGCCGACACTCTCTTGCGAGCGTTTTCGGGGTCTTTTTCAACATTTTTCGACACAGACATTGCCAACCATAAAAAGCTTAAGGAAACAAAGCTGCAACCCAAAAGTGCACCCCATATAACCTCTATGGAAAAATAGCCTGCCAAGGCAAAAATAAGAACCATAACAGCACCGAGGATAAAATTTCCGGCTGCCACCCTCAAAACATCAGTCTTCACGTTTTTCGTCATGATTCTTACCTCCCATCTCTTTATTTACTGCTTTAATAAACTTTACCATATTAAGACCCGATGCCGCTACACCTGTTATTATTGCCACAATAACTATCCAATTACCTATATTGAACTTATTTTTTGCCCATACCGCAACAATTGTGCATAAAAGGATAGGTGCAACCATGTCAAGCCCGAACTGGGTAAGATGTGCTGCCGCACGCATATATCTGTACTTGTTATCATTACTCATAGTAAATCTCACCCGGTTTTCTTTACTAAATCTTTGCTATTTTAATCATTTTATACTTTTTTGGTAAAATAGTCAATAAAAACAGCTGTTGTTTAAAAAAAATTCATTTTTTCACAAGAACAACAAACGACGGAACACCTAAGGCGTTCCGTCGTTATTCCAGCTTTGTTGTTTTTCATTCCATATACTGACTTGTATAAAGCTTATAGTAAAGCCCTTTTGCTTCCATTAATTCGTCATGGGTGCCACATTCCTTTATGGTACCCTTGTCGATATACATAATGCGGTCGGCGTTACGTATTGTGGAAAGCCTGTGTGCAATAACAAAGCCTGTTCTGTTCTCTAAAAGGCGGTTAATACCCTCCTGGAGAGCCTTTTCGGTTTTGGTATCAATGCTTGAAGTTGCCTCGTCCAATATAAGTATCTTGGGGTTTGAAAGAAGCACTCGTGCAAAGGAAATAAGCTGTCTTTGTCCTGTAGAAAGGCGGCTTCCCCGCTCGTTCACCTCGGTGTCGTAGCCGTTTTCAAGCTCCTCGATAAACTCGTGAGCACACACAGCCTTGGCAGCCTCGACAATTTCCTCCTTGGTGGCATTTAGCTTACCGTAGCGGATATTGTCGTAAACCGTTCCTGAGAAAATAAAGGTATCCTGGAGCATAACGCCCACGTTTTCACGAAGGGACGACAGGGTATATTTGCGTATATCCTCGCCGTCGATTAAAATTTCACCCGACTGAATGTCATAAAAACGTGTTAACAGATTTATGATTGTGGTTTTACCTGCACCTGTAGGTCCTCCAATTGCAATTGTTTCGCCCTTTTTCACATTAAAGGACATGTCATTTAAAATCTTTACCCCTTCCTCGTAGGAGAAGTGTACGTTTTTAAACTCCACATTACCCTCAACAGGAGGCATTTTTACTGCATTTGGCAGGTCTGTAACAAGCACGGGTGTATCAAGTACCTCGTAAATACGCTCCAAATACGCCGCTGTATTTACAAGCTGGTTGTAGTAGTTACATATATTAAGTATAGGTGTCCAGAAAAGTGACACGTATCCTACAAAGGCAATAACCGTACCTGCGGTAAGAGTGCCTCCTTCTATAATATCGTGTCCACCAATAAGAAGCACCGCACAGGTTGTGATGGTTGAAATGGTTTCTACCATGGGCCAGTTGCATATATCGATAATTTTCGCCTTCATAAAGCTTGTGCGTACGTTTTCGCACTGCTCGGTGAATATTTCACGGTTTTTCCTTTCACGGTTAAAGGACTGAGTAACCTTTATGCCCGAAATGCTTTCGTGGATATAGGCGTTAAGGTTACTTTGCTTTGCACTGTAGTTCTGCCATACCCTTCTCTGCTTGTTTTTCATTGCAAATATAAAATCCGTAAACACCACAACACCTAAAAGCATAACCATAGACAGCTTAACAGAAAGCGTAAGCATCATAACAAGGGTTACCACAACAGTAAAGGTGTCTGTTATAAGGTTTATGAGACCGCCTGTCATAAGGTTTGAGATAGAGTTAACGTAATTTATAACCCTTACCAGTATTTTACCGTGAGGACGTGAGTCAAAAAAGTCAAAGGGAAGCTTTTGGAGCTTAATGAACACATCACGCCTTAAAGCTGCTACAAGGCTTTGCCCTGCAACGTTCATTGCCCTTAACCTGTAGCGTTCGATGATTGCATTAAAAACATATATGCTCAATAGTCCAAAACCTAAAATCGTTACCGTTTTAAAATCCTTTGTAGGAAGGCTCACGTCGATTGCATGCCTTGTTATCATGGGCGAGAGCATATTAAGGATACTGGTTAAAACCACAAAGCATAAGGTTACAACCATAAGCCACTTCACAGGGATGAGATAACGTGCAAGCCTTTTTATGTACTCAAATTTAAACTGACTTTCCA
>JAFUJG010000185.1 GCA_017468215.1 Clostridia bacterium
AGTGCTACACCTTGACGGATAGCACCTGCCTGACCTTTGAAACCGCCTCCCTGTACGTTACAGATTACGTCGAACTTGTCAACTGTGCCTGTAAGTGTGAGGGGCTGACGAACGATAACCTTGAGTGTTTCAAGACCGAAGTAATCATCAAGGCTTCTCTTGTTGATAACAACGTTACCTGTGCCGGGTACAAGACGAACTCTTGCAACGGACTTCTTTCTTCTGCCTGTACCGAAATACTGTGTTACTGCCATTGTTAATTACCTCCCTTACTTAATTTCGCCGTTCCATGCCTGAGGCATCTGAGCTGCGTTCTTGTGTTCTGCGCCCTTGTAAACTCTGAGACGAGTAAGAGCCTTAGCGCCAAGGCTTGTCTTGGGGAGCATACCCTTTACAGCCATGTACATAGCCTGGTCGGAATGCTTAGCCATCATATCCTTTGCGGATACTTCCTTGAGGCCGCCTACCCAACCTGTGTGGTGACGGTACATCTTCTGGTTAAGCTTGTTACCTGTAAGTACAGCTGCATCGCAGTTAACGATGATTACGTGATCACCGCAGTCTGCATGAGGTGTGAATGTGGGCTTGTTCTTGCCACGGAGAATGCTTGCAGCTTCTGCAGCAACTCTACCTAAGCTCTTGCCTGTAGCATCGATAATATACCAGCTTCTCTTAACTGTGCCGGCATTTTCCATGTAGCTTTTCATTGAAATTACCTCCGTTTATATATTTGAAATAAACCTTTGTTTGTTGGTTTTTTCTTTCAGCATGATGTATTTTAATATAGGCGAAAGAAAATGTCAACACCTTTTTTATAAAAAAATAAAAAACTTTGGATTATCTCTCATTTTCTCTTGTTTTCTTTTAAAAGCTCTTGTTTCCTAAAAGGGCAATTTAAAAAATATGTGTTGCGGAGAGGTAATATTCGTTGTATAATAAAGAAAATTCCAGGATTGGGACAATCCCTCAGTCGGCGACGCCGACAGCTCCCTTTACACAAGGGAGCCAGGAAAAGCAGGTGATTATATGAGAAAAGCTTTGAGCTACGTTAGAAAAGCAGTTGAAGATTACAGCATGATAAAGGAAGGCGACCACATCACGGTGGGTATTTCGGGCGGTAAGGACAGCCTTACACTTCTTTTGGTTATGAACGCATTAAAAAGGTTTTATCCCGAAAAATTCACCTTGTCTGCCATAAGCATTGACATGGGCTTTGAGGGTATGGATTTTTCGCCCATAAGGGAGTTGTGCGAAAAAATAGAAGTGCCCTATCATGTAAAGAAAACCGATATACGAGAAATAATATTTGATATCCGAAAAGAGAAAAATCCTTGCTCACTTTGTGCCAACATGCGCCGTGGAGCATTGAATGAGGCGGCGTTGGAAATTGGCAGTAACAAGGTAGCTCTGGGGCATCATTACGACGACGTTGTGGAAACCTTCTGGATGAATCAGATTTTTGAAGGCAGATTAGGATGCTTTTCGCCGGTTACGTATCTTGACAGAAAAGGCGTTACTGTTATACGCCCCATGATTTATATGCCCGAGGCATATGTTAAAGGATTTGTTAAAAACGAAAACCTGCCTGTTGTAAAGAGCTGCTGTGAGGCAGACGGCAACACCATGCGTGAAGAAGTAAAACAGCTTTTGCACAACATGGAAAAGCAGTATCCCGGTTTAAAAAAGAGGCTTTTTACCGCAATGTGCACCCAACAGCTTTCGGGCTGGAAACAGGCAAGTGCGGCAGCGCAGAAAAACAAAAGGAAGTAGTTGTTGAACTGCACCAATTTGTGCAGACAGCACAAAAAAGGATATC
>JAFUJG010000186.1 GCA_017468215.1 Clostridia bacterium
AAGCTTTCGTACATTTCCTTGCCCCCAATACAATATTACTATTTGCATTATGGCGTTTAAAATTCAGCAAATTTTTTCTAAAAAAAGAGTTGTTGCATATTAGTGCAACAACTCTTTACTTCGTCAGTTTATACTGCCTGTAAGCAGGAATTTCTTTGCTGCTTCAAGCTGGTCGTCATTTTCAATTTTAAAGTCGTAAATAATATTAACAAGGGACACCAAGGTGAACATATCCGGCTGACCTGTAATTTCAAGGTTTCTCATCATCTGGAAATATCTGAGTGCTTCGCTTGTTTCCTCATCGAACACTTCATCCGGAACACCTTCAAAGCATCCGAGAGCGAAAAGCCTTTCCTCGATTGCCAGAACATGCTTACCGGAGGATGTATTGCCATGCTCATCAAGGTCAAGAGGTGTAAGAGATTCCTCCGTTATATGTTGATAAGAATTTTCAACTACATAGTCGGGAGTTATACCTACTGTATGAATTCTTGCATCATTGGGTGTATGGAACTCAGCCACGGTATATTTAACTGCCGA
Organism: Clostridia bacterium; assembly: GCA_017468215.1. Taxonomy (GTDB): domain Bacteria; phylum Bacillota; class Clostridia; order UMGS1883; family UMGS1883; genus RGIG1927. The sequence continues at coordinate 541 of JAFUJG010000186.1, forward strand.
ACCCGTAATAAGACGGAATATGGACTGCATACTACCCTTTCCGTATGTCTTTGTGCCAATAACGGTGCCTGCATCTCTGTCCTTTACGGCACCTGTAAACAGCTCGGATGCAGATGCACTGCCTCCGTTTACAAGAAGCACCATATTATAGGGAGATTTTTCAACACCATTTGTTATAACAAGGTCAGTATTGTTTTCGGGGTTTCTGTACTTTAATTTAGCAATTACGCCGTCAGGTATAAAGTGGTTAGCCAGGGCAATTGCCGCATTCAGCTCACCGCCGCCGTTGTTTCTGATATCAAGAATAATATCGTCAATGCCCTTCTGCTTGAACTCCTCAAGTACGGGAACGAGGAATTCGTCCATATTGAGCGAGAATGTGGAAAGATAAATATAGCCTATCTTTCCATCTTCCATAATTTCGTAAGAAATGGGATTCTGGTCAACCTCGTCACAGAAGCAGTCTATAAACATAGGCGTGCCATTTCTTACAATGCCGATTGTTACCTTTGCCTGTTTTTCACGCTTTATGAGAGCTGCAACATCAGCCGTACTCATTCCGGCAATGTCAACACCGTCAACAGAAACAATTGTGTCATACAGCTTTATTCCCGCTTTTTCAGCAGGAGAATCCGGGAACACACCTGCAACAACAACATGGTCACCTGAGAGCATAATCTGTACGCCTATGCCGTAATATTCGCCCGAAATATCGTTATACAAGCTCTCAAATCTTTCGGGGGTGTAAAATTCGCTGTAGCCGTCCTTAAGAAGACGCATCATGTAACTTACAGCTGTATCCAGGTCAAATTTGCCTAAGTCAATTGTGCTGCAAAGAGCACGGTAGAGCAAATCTTCGTCCGACACACCGTAGTAATATGTATCTGCAATCTGGATTGTAAGACTTGCAAGATACGCTTTTATCCTGTCGGGGCCGTAAATTTTTACGACATCAACCTTATCGTCAGCTTCTTCGGCAACAACATAAACAGCACAAGAGAAACTGAGTATTATTGCCATCAGTAGTGACAGCAAGGTTTTAAAAGTTTTTTTCATTTAAATTCCTTCTTTACATTTGAGTGGGAGCCGAAACTCCAAGTACATCAAGTACGTTTTTGATAACAGCTCTTGTGGAGTCACAGAGCTTAAGTCTTGCTTCTCTGAGCTTTATATCGTCGTCTTTAACTCTGCATGCAGAATAGAACGAGTGGAAGCTTGAAGCAAGGTCAAGAAGATAGCGGGTAAGATGACTGGGTTCAAAGGATTTTGCCGCATTTTCAATCTCCTCAGGCAAAAGGGCAAGCTGACGCATAAGGTCAAGTTCCTCCTTGGCACCGAGTAGGGAAAGGTCAACATCCTTTATGGAGGGAACCAGGGTTCCTTCCTGTTCTAAAAGCCTGATAATTGAACAGATACGTGCATGAGCATATTGAACATAGAAAACGGGGTTTTCGTTGCTCTGTTCAACAGCAAGGTCTAAGTCAAAGTCCATATGGCTTCCTGCTGCACGCATATTGAAGAAGAATCTTGCAGCATCCACGCCAATATCGTCGATAAGGTCAGAAAGTGTAACCATTTTGCCGGTTCTCTTACTCATTCTTACAACTTCGTTATTGCTCATAAGTCTTACAAGCTGGATTGTAAGCACCATAAGCTTGTCAGAATCAATACCTACAGCTTCAAGTGCGCCCTTCATTCTTGCAATATGACCGTGATGGTCTGCACCCCAGATATTAATACAAAGGTCAAATCCTCTTGTTTCAATCTTGTTTCTGTGGTAGGCAATATCTGCCGCAAAGTATGTAGGAATACCGTTCTGACGTACAAGAACATCGTCCTTATCGGAGCCGAAATCAGTGCTCTTAAGCCAGATAGCACCATCTTTTTCGTAGGCTTTTCCGCTCTTTACAAGCTTATCTACAGTTGCCATTACATCGCCTGCATCGTGAAGTGTGCTTTCACGGAACCATACGTCGTAATTAATTCCATAACGAGCGAGTGTTTCCTGTAAGGCATCAATATTAAGCTCAAGCGCATATTTGATAAGCTTCCGGCGTCTTTCGTCACCGTCAAGCTCAAGGAGCGAATCCCCGTGAAGGTCAATATAGTTCTGTGCATGTACTCTTATATCATCACCTTGGTACCAGTCGGGAGAAAACTCAATTGCATCCTCGCCCTTTAAAATCTGAATGTATCTGCCCTCTAAGCTGTTACCGAATTTTTCAATCTGTGCACCTGCATCGTTGATATAAAATTCCTTTGTAACATCCCAGCCTGCCTTTGCAAGAACATTTGCAAGAGTATCGCCAAGAGCACCGCCTCGTGCATTACCCATGTGCATGGGACCTGTGGGGTTTGCACTGACAAATTCAATCATTACCTTTTTGCCTTCGCCAACGTTTACATTACCGTAGCTATCGCCCATTTCTTCAATTTCGGAAAGAACATTTTTGATATATGCTCCGTCAAGAGTGAAATTAATAAAGCCGGGACCTGCAAGCTCGATTTTTGCAGCATTAAGTGACGAATTGTCTATGTTTTCGATTATTGCTGTTGCGATTTCACGAGGGTTCTTCTTTAAAGCCTTTGCAAGCAGCATTGCCGCATTTACGGCAAAATCACCATGAGACTTGTCACGGGGTTCCTCAACAGTAAATGAGGGCATTTCAACCTCACCATACGCCTTTTTTACAGCATCTTCTATAGCAGTAAAAATTTCTGCCTTTTTCTTTTGTAAAGTGTACATTTTATGTCAAATCCTTTCTGAACCTGTATATCAGCCTCTAATGTTCAATCTGAGGTAATTTTCCACCTGTGCTGAATTGTTTATATCGAGAATATACTTGATTTCAACCTCGCCGCCGTCTTCATCGACTGCGGTTTTTAATAAATCTGTGCTGACGCCTATGGTAAAGCTTCCCATAGGTGTTTCGTAATGACTCATGTGCCTTTTTCCGTTTTCAAAAATCATTTGCGTGTTAATATTACCTGTCCGTGACATGGTAACGCTGCCGTCATCAATTTTAATAATTGTAGTACAGCCGTCGCCTTCGTCCGACAAGCTTTCGTTATATCGCAAAAGGTATTTACCGTTACGCACGGCATATTCGCCCTCAGTTACAAGCTCGGTCTTGTCTTTCTCGCCTTCAACATTGCTCATGCCTGTAATTGAAACATACACCTTTTTCATCCAATCACCTTCTAACCCTTGGCTGTGTTTTACGCCATATCAAGCATTATAACAGTATCTTTATGACATTTCAACAGTTAAAAATTGCTTTTGTAAAACTTTATGTTCGCATTTTCCTGTTTTGTTCATTACAAAGCAGGAAAAATATTTGTTATTCCTTGTTCTTTGGGTTAAGAATATTTCTCCAATCCAGGTCGCCACGCTCCAAGCCCTGAATCAAAACCTCGGCTGTTGCCGAATTTGTTGCAAAGGGAACTGAATGCACATCGCAAAGGGACATAAGATTGCTTAAGTCGGGCTCATATCGTCTTGCAGATACGGGGTCACGGAAGCACAGTACAAGGTCAATCTCGTTGTATGCTATACGTGCAGTAATCTGCTGTACGCCGCCCTGGTGGCCTGCCAAAAGCTTTTCCACACTGAGGCCTGTTGCTTCGGTAATCATACTGCCTGTTGTTCTTGTGGCACAAAGCTTGTGTTTTGCAAAAATACTCTTGTATGCCATACAAAACTGAACCATAAGCTCTTTTTTCTTATCGTGTGCAATTAACGCAATATGCATTTTAATCTCTCCTTTATTTTTTAAATATTTCTGCTATTTTCTCAAAAATGTTTTTCTTTTCGGATATATCTGCCAGAGGAACCTTTTCACCGCAAACTCTCATGGCGATATTGCCATATGCCCTACCGGCTTTGGATTTAACGTCGCAAACGCAGGGTATTCCACAGTTTGCAGCTTTTATAACAGCATCGTCAGTAGGAATTACACCCACAAGCTCCAGAGCCATCGTATCGAGAATTTCCTCTATTGATAACATGCAGCCTATCTCCACAAGGCTTTGCCTCATTTTATTAACAGCCAATAAAACGTTGCTGATACCCTTCTTTTCCAAAAGCCCTGCAATTCTGTCCGCATCACGTACCGATGCAAGCTCGGGTACTGTTACCACAATTGCCCTATCTGCCCCTGCAACAGCAATCTCAAAGCCTCGGTCAAGACCTGCCGGGCAGTCAATAATTATGTAGTCGTAGTCACCTTTAGCCTTGTTTACAAAATTTTTCATCTGCAAGGGAGTGATTGACTCTTTATCCTTTGCCTGTGATGCAGGAATCAGATATAGGTTTTCAAACCTTTTATCGTGAATTGTTGCCTTTTTAATATCACAGCTGCCGTCACACACATCTACAATATCGTAAACAATTTTATTTTCCATACCCAAAATTATATCCAGGTTACGCAAGCCTATATCTGTATCT
>JAFUJG010000187.1 GCA_017468215.1 Clostridia bacterium
TTTATCTGGTGTATTCTTACGACAAGGAAAACGTACTTATGCTTAAGGAAGCTCTTGAAAAAGAAGGCTTTAACATCCCCGATGAAAATATTGTAAATATCGGTGCAGTTATCGGCACCCATGTGGGTCCCGGTGCATACGGATTGGCGTACATAGCAAGATAAAAAGATGCAGGCAAAATGCCTGCATCTTTTATTTCACTATCTCATCAATGGTTTTAAGTTCTTCATCAGTAAATATTGTATTTTCTGCCGCTTTAAGATTATCAAGTATCTGTTCACACTTTGATGCACCAATCAGAACACTTGTAACCCTGTTATCCTTCAGAACCCAGCTGAGTGCCATCTGAGCCAAGCTCTGCCCTCTTTCATTTGCCAGAGAGTTAAGCTTTGTTATTTTTTCAATAATTTCCGGGGTAATTCTGCTTTCGTTTAAAAAGCGTCCGTCAGTTTTAACTCGTGAATCGAAGGGGATTCCTGCAATATAACGGTCGGTTAAAAGTCCCTGTGCAAGTGGGCTGAAGCATATTACACCTTTGCCGCACTCACCTGCTGCATCCAGTAGCCCGTTATTTTCAACAGTTCGGTCAAGGATTGAATATCTGTTCTGGTTAATCACAAAGGGGCAATTCATACTCTCCAGTATCTCTGCCGCTTCTTTCATCCTTTTTCCGTCATAATTTGAAAGACCAACATACAATGCCTTGCCACTTTTTACAATACTGTCAAGGGCGTGCATTGTTTCCCAAAGGGGTGTGTTTGGGTCGGGTCTGTGATGATAAAATATATCAACATAATCAAGCCCCATTCGCTTTAAGCTTGCATCTAAGCTTGCCACTAAATACTTCTTACTGCCAAAGTTTCCGTAAGGCCCCTCCCACATATCGTACCCGGCTTTAGTGGAGATAAGCATTTCGTCACGGTATGCGTTCATTTCTTCCTTCAAAATTTTGCCGAAGTTTTCTTCTGCTGCACCATACTTGGGACCATAGTTGTTTGCAAGGTCAAAATGTGTAATGCCATTATCAAAGGCTGTAAAGCACAGCTTTTTCATGTTTTCATAATCTGCATTATCACCAAAATTGTGCCAAAGCCCAAAGCTTACACGAGGAAGCATAAGTCCGCTTTTTCCGCATCTTTCATATTTGGCGTTTTTATATCTATCACAATATGCAATATAACTCATTTTTATTTCTCCTTATTCATCTCATCAACATATTCACTCTCTTTAACTGTCATTTCAACCCACGCAGGTTTAAAGGAGCATTTTATTGCATTCTTTACTGACTTTATGTTACACCATGCCGCACAGTAAAAAGGAACTTTTCCTCTTTCCATTATTTCTGCCGCAAGGTTGCTTGTCACACTCGATGCAATTCCTCTTTTTCTGTACTCGGGCAAAACATCAACACCTATCTGCCACATATCTTCACAGTCACAGCTTGCTCCTGCAAGGGCAATAAGCTTCCCCTTATCATATGCCCCTATAGCCAATACATCTAAATACTTTCTCTTTTCACAAAGAGCATTACTCCATTCAGGTTTATATAAATCCTCAAAGTCCGTTCTTTCGAGCATCCTTAATTCATAACCGCAGTCAAGCCTTTTAAGATTGGTTGCATCAGGCAAAAAATATTCCGCCATAAAACATATCTTTAACCCTTTTTTCAAAAGCTTTTCGTTTAACACATGCATATTAGGCGTTTCAAATAAATGCTCAATAGGGTACTTATTTATATATTCTCTTACAATATCCTCCGTATCCTCATTAACCGAAGCAACAACATTATTTCCGTACGAAACTAAATTACAACTAAAAGGCAACTTAAGATATTTCCTCGCCCTGTCATCCTCTTTAGAATAAACAACCACATTTTCACTTTTTAAAAAATCTTCCGCTTTGCAGTTCATATCAAATCCTGACTGCGCAAGCGCAATTTTCATAATTTCTTCATTTGTCATATTTATCACCATTTTTATTGTACAACCGTATATTAAAAATTTCAACATAAAAAAGGACACTTTCGTGTCCTTTTTTGTTTTTTAAAATGCCGACTTTGAAATGTCCTCTATCACTCCAAGATAAATAACATCCTTAAGTGCTGTGCAATCACCAAAAGCATAGCTCCTGATAGTCTTAACGCTTGCAGGTATGGTTATGCTTTCAAGGCTTGTGTTTTTGTAAAAAGCAAATGATTCTATTACCTCAAGACCCTCAGGAAGATTAACATGTTCCAGCATAGTACACTCTTTAAAGGCTGCGTAGCTGATTTGTTGAACACCTTTTGGGATTGTGATCTCTTTTAAACTTATACATTTTTCAAATGCATATTTTCCAATTTCGGTTATACTGTCGGGAAATAAAACTTCCTTAAGACTGCTACAGTTATAAAACCCCTCGTAAGGAATTGCTGTCACTCCATAGGGTATTTCAACTCTTTCAATTTCAGTACAGTTTCTGAATGCATAAGCCGCTATGAGGGTTGTTCCTTCCTTGATTTTAACTGTACCCGCTCGAGTGGTTTTTACCTCCAGAAGTATGTTGTTCAGATAAAAACAGCCGTTCTCCCCAATTTTTTCATCATAATCAAGAGGAGTGCCTACAAATGGATTATTATCCACAGAGGCAATGCTTTTGGGCAGATTAATATTTTTTAAGCTATGGTAGTCCCCATTTCGCCTTCGCCGCTAATTGTCAGCACACCATTGTCAAACTCCCAAAAAAGTCCGCCGAGGCATTCTCCGCTTGTAGGGATACTCTCCTCCTCAGCCAGAACTATTACACTTGGCATAAGCATTATTAAAGTTAAAATGAGGCATAATACCTTTTTCATACAATCACTCTTTGCATATAATACCTTTCAAAAGAGGAAAAAGTTGCATTTCTTTACGTTATTGTATCACAAAAATGTAATTGTGTAAACTTCCCCTTTCATTAATATATAAACGGAAATAACATGTTTTTTGTCAAAATTTTTCACGATTGAATTTTATTTTGTAATGTTATATACTTATTAAGAGGTGAATTACCATGCCCTTTAGTATTATACGTGCTGACATAACAATGCTTTCTGTTGATGCAATAGTCAACGCCGCAAATAACAACCTTACTCACGGTGGCGGTGTTTGCGGTGCTATTCTTTCTGCTGCAGGTGCAGAAAAGCTTCAAAATGCCTGCAATGCCATTGGCTACTGTGCCACAGGGCAAGCTGTTATAACTCCGGGGTTTAATCTTAGTGCCAAGCATATCATACATACCGTAGGTCCTATATATGGCGTTGATTCCGATGCGGAAAAGCTTCTTTATTCCTGCTACAAAGCATCTCTTGAACTTGCTAAGGAAAATGAGCTTAACTCAATTGCATTTCCCGTTATTTCCTCGGGAATATACGGTTATCCCAAGGCCGAGGCTCTCCGTGTTGCTCAAAGTGCAATAAAGGATTTCCTTACTAATAACGACATGAGTGTAACCCTTGTTGTATACGACAAAACCACATTTACAATAAGCGAGGAGCTTTTTGAAAGCATTCAAACCTACATTTCGGAAAAAATGATTGTAGCCGATTACAGGATGGATTCGGATGTATGCTACAGCGCAAAGCTAAACACAGCTGTACCGTCTATTGAACAGCTGTTTGAAGACGAATACGAAACCTTTTCTCAGATGCTTTTCCGCCTTATTGACGAAAAAGGTTATACCGATGTGGAGGTTTATAAGCGTGCCAATATCGACCGTAAGCTTTTTTCTAAAATGCGTAAAAAGGATTACACCCCTAAAAAGTCTACGGTTATGGCACTTATCATTGCGCTGAGGCTTAATATGTGCGAAGCAAAGGAGTTTCTTGGAGAAGCGGGCTTTGCATTCAGTCATTCGTCAAAATCAGACATCATTATCCAGTACTTTATTGAAAACAAAAACTACGATATTTACAAAATTAACGAAGCTCTCTTTTCCTTTGACCAGCCCTTGCTTGGAGCATGAAAAATTGTCGCTTTTAAAGCGACCATACCTCTCTTATCATTTGATATACTCAACTCAACAAATGAGAGAGAGGTATTTTTTATGAACAAAAACTTAACAGAAATCGTATTTATTCTTGACCGCAGCGGCTCAATGGCTCATCTTGAAGAAGACACCATCGGCGGCTATAACAGTCTTATCAAAAAGCAGTTGAATGAAGAAGGTGAAGCCTCGGTCACAACAGTTTTGTTTGATGACAAGTTCGAAATCATTCACGATAATGTGGACATTAAAAAGGTTAAGCCTTTAACCGACAAGGAGTATTTTGCCAGAGGCACAACTGCCCTTTTAGATGCAGTGGGCAAAATCATAAGCTATGTAGGGAACCGCCACAAAACGGCACCCGAATCTGTTGTTCCGCATAAAACTTTGGTTGTTATAATAACCGACGGCTATGAAAATGCAAGCTGTGAATACAATCTTAAGCAGATTAAAGCCATAATTGAGCGTCAGAAGGAAAACTACAATTGGGAATTTTTGTTTTTGGGTGCAAACATAGATGCAATTGCTACTGCAGGAGATATTGGCATTACACCGGATTTTGCCGCAACCTATCAGGCAGACAGTGTGGGCACACAAATGAATTTTTCTGCAGTTGACTGTGCTGTTTCCTCTCTCCGTGCATCACGCCCTATTACAAA
>JAFUJG010000188.1 GCA_017468215.1 Clostridia bacterium
ATAGCAGGGCGACTCTAACAGTGCACCTTTATCCACAACTGCACCGTCCATAACTGCTATGCCCTTCTCCTTGCTCTTTTTGAGTAAATCCAGATGGATAAAGCATGCCCGCATGTATGAGGCAAAATCATCGACCGCTTCACAAACACCCGCTAAAGCGATGGTATACACAGCCTTCCCTTCCCGCACAAGAGCGGGGAGAACCTGCCTACTTATATCATCACCCTCAGCACCGATATATTTAACACATTCACGGTTTAAAATATAAATACCTGTTCCCTGCTTTGCAAAAAGGCTGTTCCACATCCTCCTTTCCTCAATCCGCAAAACCTTTCCGTATTTATCGCTGATTATCCCTCCGCTTATGCCCTTTGATGCAACCACAGTAGCCACACTTTTCTTTCTGAGGTGAAAGCTCATTGCTTCTGACAGATTAAAATCGGTATAAATACTTTTTGATATATAAATAAAGCTTTCTTCAAGACTGCTTCCGATAGCATTAACAGCAGCCGCTTTGATAAAACTTACCTTTGAGGTTTTATTTTTCAAATATTCCTCAACGTCCTCGCTCATGTAGTCTGTTATAACAATAACATCGTCAACCCCCTGTTCTTTCAGATGATAAATGAGCCTTTTTACAATTTCACAGTCGCAGATATCTATCATGCCTACACATTTTGTACAGCTCAAGGGTCTGAGCCTTGTTCCCTCCGAAGAAATATTTATAACCGCCTGCATTTTGCTCCGTCCTTTACTAAAAAATATTTTTCAGTCCAACATGGCTTTTCTTTTGTATTTCTGCAAAATGAGCCTTAAGCTCACGTATCACTATCAGTGCCCTATTATAGTTTTCGGTTTCAATACAACCCATCAGGCTCGCCTGTTGTATGTTTACGCTGTCGGTGTCATCATGGGGTATAAATATTTCCATGACCTTTTCGTGCTCATCCCAGGACTCATTAACCTCCTGTGCGGCACGCATAACAGTTTGTCTGTCTTGGGTAAGATACTGCTCCAAAAGAGTTAGCCGTGTAATCATATCAGTGCACACACGGTCTACAGCTCGCCCTTCATAGCCCCATGAAAACGCAATAATTCCCAGAATAATCCCTGCCACAAGCATTTTACGCATTCTTTACATCACCTTTTTTCTGCACATGTATTATTTTCGAATTAAGGGCACTCATATATAAAACCTCGCTCACATCTGTCAGGTGCTTTTTTGCAAGCTCTTTTTCTATATCCTTTATCCCAACGCCTGCCGCCAGCATATCTTTTTTTCGCATTCTGCCATCGGAAACAATCAAAAAGGGGATGGAGGAATTATCTGCCTTTGGAATAACGGATACCTGTCCGTTCGTTTCAATCACAATCTCCGCTATCTCCTCTATGCTTGAGTATCCGCTTATTCTTATCTGCTCCTCAATATCGTCCACGGTAACCCTGAGGCTTTTCATTTCCTTTTCCAAAAGCTTTCCGTTTTTAACCACATGACAGCTTCTACCCACCAAAACACGCCTTAAGATGCGGCTTTTTAATACCATAAACGCAAAAACCAGCTCCAGTATCACCAGTGTGAAAATCGGCACAATGCCGTCAAAAAGCGGTGTTGACTTTGATTGCATCGGCACGGTAGCCAAATCCGAAATCATAATCGAAACAACAAACTCCGTGGGGTGCATTTCGCCAATGGTTCTTTTTCCCATAATTCTCATGGCAACAATTACCGAAATGTACAAAATAATTGTTCTGACAAATGAAAGCCCCATATTTATCCTCCTTTTTGTGCTTTATTATATTGTTTCACACGGCCAAATTTTTATCCCTGCCTATGTTCCTTTATGTTGACATTTTGTACTAAATTGGGTTATAATATACTGTGTATGTGTAAGGTAAGGGGAATTGAACCCAACTTTTTTAAGAAAGTGGTGTTTTATATAAATGGAAACTTTACGTGTCAGTGGCGGAAATCCGCTGCATGGTGAAATACAGACTAACGGTGCAAAAAACGCTGCAGTAGCGATTATTCCTGCGGCTCTTTTGGTTGACGGTGTATGCCGTATCGAAAATGTTCCCGACATCCGTGACGTAAATGTTATTTTGGAAATGCTTACATTCCTTGGTGCAAAGGTCACCAAGCTTGATAATAATACAATCGAAATTGATTCCTCCTGCGTATCAACCTTCAAGGCACCTTATGACCTTGCAAGCCGCATGCGTGCGTCCTACTATCTTTTAGGTGCACTTTTAGGCAGGTTTGGTCAGGCAGAGGTTGCACTTCCCGGTGGGTGCAATTTTGGTGAAAGACCTATTGACCTTCACGTTAAGGGCTTTAAGGCTCTTGGTGCAAAGGTTGACGTTATCCGTGGTCAGGTAGAAGCAAAAGCAGAAAATCTTAAGGGTGCAAACGTTTATCTTGACAAGGTATCCGTAGGTGCAACCATGAATATTATTCTTGCAGCAACCTTAGCTCAGGGCAGAACAACAATTGAAAATGCGGCCAAG
>JAFUJG010000189.1 GCA_017468215.1 Clostridia bacterium
AAGAGTTTGATGCGGGATTGTTCTCCTCCGGCTCCTGGCTTGCTGTAGCCGCTGCGGGCACAAGCTTCTTTACTACGGAGGAGGTTTTGTCCTTTATGCCCAACGGAGTAAGAGAATTTGTTTTTTCCCAAATAAAGAGAGCTATCTGATACCCATCAATGGAGCGGCTGAAGGTAAAATCATCATATCGGGGTGTGGCGGAGAGTGTAACGGCTTTACTTTCGGCGAAAACGAGGGAGCCGTTTTCGTCGTAGGCTGCAGCAATAAGCACGCCTTCGCCTTCATTTTTATCGTAAGCAAGATATTTTACACTTTTGCCCTCTACAGAAACAATCTGCACTGCCGCATCCGCCTTGGCAGTTGTAAAGGAATATGTAAGGTCACTAAGTGACGGACTTACCGATATTCCGCCGGAACCTGTAACAGATGCCCAGTATTTTAAGGTTTTAAAGCTTCGGCCTTCTAAAGAGAAGGTTTTTGTATATTTCTTTAAACCGTCACTTCCGGCAATTGTGGCTGTACAGTTGTTTGCATCGTAGTCAAATTCTATGTTAACAAACCATGTGGTAGAGCTGCGGTTCATAGGTTCTTCACCGTCGCCGGATACGCTCCAGGAGGACTGGATTCCCACAAAATCACCGTCGAGAATTTTTGCCGTTGTTGGGTCTGCAGAGGAGTAATACCACTGAGCTATGTTGATAATGTTATTTCCGTAAGTATCTAAAAATTCAAGACCGAAGCCGTATTCGTGTCCGTCCCAGTTCCAGTTTGTACCGTCTATCTTTTTACCGCCGGTGTTAAACTTAAAGGATATTGTTGCCTTGTTTGCATAGTAGGGAGTAAAGTCACGAGAAAAATATGCACCTGCTGTATTGTCCTCAAGGTTAAGAGATGCCCTGTCAACGCCGCCCGTAAATGAAGCATCGTTTGACTCAAAGCTATTGTCCCCCAGAACGTCAAGGGTTTCAATGCCCACTACCGCAACAGAGCAGGTGTCAACAAATCCGCCGTCACGTGTTGTGGCGGTAATTGTACAGTTGCCTTCACCTATACCGATGATACTTCCACCGGAAACAGTTGCGACACTTTCGTCGTCGCTTTCCCATATAATACCTTTTTTAGTGGCATTTACAGGCTCGAGCCTTGCACTTATTTTATAGGTCTGCCCTTCTTTTATTGTAACCTCGCTAGCTGACAGGCTTACGCCTTCAACAGGCGTTCCTGTTACATAATAGGGTACCGTGTAAGGTGTTTCGGGTGCCAGATAGTTTTGATAAACACCCGATGAATTTACTGCCAACGCAGCAGAGCCTATATAGTAGCTTGTGTGTGCCGGCTGGTTATATGCTACGTTCTGCCATGCAATACCCAAACGATACTGGCAGTCGTGCATGAGAGTTGTAAGGCGGTATGTGGTGGGAAGCACGCTTGTCATAATGCGAAGATAGGGTGTTTCGCCCTCGCCCTTACCAATAGGCATGATAATTTCCTCACGCCAGTCGCCCCAAAGGTCGGCAACCAAGGAGGGAGTCTGTTTTGAATAGTTGTTTGAGCTTGCAGGAAGATATCCGTTTCCGTCGTCATAGAAACGTATTGTCCACCCATTTGCCGCATCAAACTTTGCAAGCTGGTTATCGTCTAATATTTCACGTGATAAGTCACCATCCCAGTAAACCAGGAAATTTGTCATGGAACGTGAGTTTGTTTTGGGTCTTACACTTACCACATTGCCCTTTAAATCGTGGGTTTCATCAAAGGCAATACTCCATCCCAGGCTGAGTGCGTCGGGATGAGTTTTTGCATATTCGTCATCAATATTTGCCATAACGCCTCTGCCGTTATCTGTACCCGAGCCTGCAGCCTTATTATAAAGAAGCTCACCTGTTTTTGCCACTCTTAAGTTTTCCGCATAGGCAGGCTTATCCTCTTTAACAGAGAAAACCTCCTGCACGCCGTCGTTATTGAAGTCGGATGTATGCATTGCATCGCCGTGGCCGTGGCGGGTGTTGCCCATTACTGTTTTTCCGTCATCATCCAAAGTAGCAGAGCCGTAAACGATTTCGTCACGGCCATCGTTATCAACATCGGCAACAGAAAGGTTGTGGTTGCCCTGGCCGTACATATTTGCAGAGCTGCTACTCTCTGCCTTGTGCTCCCATACCAGCTCAAGGGTTGAGCCGTCCCATTTATAGGCACGGATAACCGCCGCATTGTAGTAGCCTCGACATTCAATAAAGTGAGGTGTTACACCGTCAATATAAGCCACAGCCGCAAGGTAACGTTCACTTCTGTTCCATTTGCTGTCGCCCCATGAGGATACCGCATCACGGGTAATACCTTCTGTTGTATATAAAGCCTGACCTGTTTCGCCGTCAAAGATTGTAACATATTCACCGCCCGAGGTGGGAATACCCTTACCCGAAAGGTGAACTGCACTGTTGTCGGCATTTCTGATTTCTGCAGTATCGCCAACCTCGGTTACGTATCTGCCCGTGCCGTCAATTGTGCCGGGAGCAGTTTTCATGGCAATTTCACTTTTGCCGTCACCGTCAAAGTCATAAACCATAAACTGGGTATAGTGTGCACCTGCACGGATGTTCTTACCCATATCAATACGCCACATGTAGCTTGTGTTATCGGTGCTGATTTCGTAACCGTCGATATATACGTTACCTGTATAACCGCCGGAAGCGGAGTCCTTAGAGTCGGAAGGGTCCCATTTTAAAACGATTTCGTAATCGCCGTCGCCATCCAGGTCGCCTACAGAGGCGTCGTTGGCACCTGCTTCAACACTATCTACGGTGTAGTATTTGCTGGTACCGCCGCCATGATTTGTGGTGTTTGCAGGCGTAAAAATGGGAACATCCACATAGCTGAATGCATTGGGCTTACTTGTACCATTGCTGACAAGGCTTCCTCTGGCATATTTTACATGCTCTGTCCAAACCTTTACAGCAGGCTCATTTACAGCACTTTCGCCCTTTTTCACAACCTTGTAGCTGTCATTTACTGTACCCGAGGTGTCAAGATAATATGTAGCATCATGATTACCTGTTGTAAAAATCTTCACGTTATTGCGGTAAATGTCAAATGCCTGGTTGGTAAGGCTTTCGTCGCCTAAAAGCCTCCAGGAAAGCGCCACGCCCGCACTAACGCCGTTACTTGGTGCCGCACTTGTCTTAACGGCAATAAGGCCTCTGTTCAGCTTTTCCATCTGCCTTGCATTAGTCTGGTATTTGGGCGTTTTTTCTACTGCCGCAGTTATCATTTGGGGTGCGGCAGAAAGCATCATTGCCGCACTTACAATTAAAGCTATAACTTTTTTCATTTTATTTCCTCCTGTATAATGGGTTATTTTCTGTATTTGGTAGGAGCAACTCCGTAATAGGCACGGAATGCCGTTGAAAAATACAGCTGGTCGTCAAAGCCTGCAGACAGTGCCACCTGCCCTACCGATAAGCTTGTTTCACGGAGCAGCTTTGCAGCTGTTTTCAGCTTGTATTCCATAATATATTTTTTGGGCGAAACACCCATTTTTTCCTTAAAAAGTCTGTAAAGGTAGCTTCGGTCAATGCCTACATAATTGCTAAGCTGGTCCACATTGATGCTTGTATCGTAGTAAAATGTATGTATATAGCTTATTGCGGCTTTTACATATTCGTCAGCCATAGAGCCTGACTTTGGCTTATCGGTAGTAAATGAGCCCAGAAACCTGTACAAAAGACCTGTTATTTCATAAGGGTTAACCGCTTCGGTCTGTGAAAGCTTCTGTATGTGCTCCTCA
>JAFUJG010000190.1 GCA_017468215.1 Clostridia bacterium
TTATGACGGCATCATTAGCAGTCTTTGCTCATCCGGAATCTGTTGCAGATGGGAGCCAGGGTACGGTTTCCAACTTAATAACAATAAAAAAACCCGATACAGCAACCACATCTACCGTAAAGACAACATATTCTATTACGGGTGTTGGTAGCGAAGGTGTAAGCGTTTGCTTCTATGTTCATGACGGTGAGAAATATGCTCCCCAGAAGAACAGTGACGGCACAATTGCTACATATACAATCGGTTCCTCGGGTGTATTTTATCGCCAGATTGCTCTTAAAGAAGGTGATAACCGTATTTGCGTGCGTGCAGAAGCTCCTGACGGGGGCTATCAGCTTGCGTATGTAACTATCTCGGTTGTTTCCGCCACAGTTGTGACAGATATTAATTCATTTTCTTTGAACATGCAATCGAAGCTGAACGGTTGGCTTAACTAAGAGTGACGAAAAAAGGCTGCAGCAGCATTGCTGTAGCCTTTATTCCTTTATATAGGGTTTTAAATTTTCAATTCGGGTGGTTTTTATGTTTAAGGAACGTATAAAAACATCAATAATAATTGCCCTTGTTATAAACCTTGTGTTTTTAACAGTTCAGACATGGTTTGGAAGCGGTATTTTAGGGTCCGGCTGGCCTTATTTTTCTTTTTCGGACCTTCCCTTTGTGCGCCTTTTTTACCGTGACAGCTTTGTGAGTGTTCCTAAGGAAAACCTTTCAAAGCCCAGGAAAATCGTGGTTAACGACGGAGAGCTGTGGGTGCCTTATTACAATACTGACGAGGCATTTGACAATCTTAACGAAAACACAAGCCTTATTCTTAAAAGCCTTTTAAGCGGGAATATCGAAAAAGAAAGAGAAATTTCATATCAGGATTGGCTCACAAGGCTGGTTGAACCCAGCGTTTATGTGGAATATCCCATTGCTGTTGCACCAAGGATGCTTGCAATGGTTCTTAACACAAGCTTTGAGCATCTGCCCTCTGAGATAAACATTATGCACGATGCAATAATAATTCCTGCAGGGGAAGATTCGGTTTATGTAGCTATCCGTGACGCAAATACAAACGAAGCATATGAATTTCTGATAAAAGACGAAAATATATCCTTCCCTCAGGAGGTGCTTGCCATGTATACCGACAAGTACCGCCGTGACGGATATTATGAATTTGCCTTTAGCACCCTTCTCAGCGAAGGCTTAGGTGAAGGTAACGTAAAGGTTTCGGATTTGGTTCTGTTTTCGGATAACGAATCCACCTACCGTGACATACGTGCATTTAACCCCTTAGGCAGCGACCATGGTGAAATTTTGCAGAGCTTCTCCTTTAAACCAAAGCCTGTACGACAGTACCGTGATGACAGCGGTGCTGATAACTATGTGGAAAACTATGCAACCGTAACAATTTCGCCCGACGGATACATTGAGTACCGTGCCGTTGATAGCGACAAGGGTATTGATTTAGGCGAGTATGACGAGAACGATTATGAAATCCTAAACCGTGCCATAGACTTTGCGGACACGGTGTGGTCAA
>JAFUJG010000191.1 GCA_017468215.1 Clostridia bacterium
ATTACGCCTAAGAGCATTGTCAAGGCTGTTGGTGAAACAATTACAGCAGTACACGAAGAAAAGAGCGAGGATAAACCAAAGGATAATACCGAGGTTATCGAAAAGCTTAAAGCGGCTATGCTTCAGGCATCAGAGGAATTAAGGTTTGAAGATGCAGCCAGAATCCGTGACAGGATACTTAAGCTGAAAAGAGAGAAGAAGTGATTAAATGATAAACGATTATATAGTAGTAAAAGGTGCGAGGGCAAACAACCTTAAAAACGTAAGCTTAAAAATACCTCGTAACAAGCTTACGGTTTTCACAGGCGTGTCCGGCTCGGGTAAGACAAGCCTTGCCTTTGATACAATTTTTGCCGAAGGTCAGAGACGATATGTGGAATCCCTCTCGGCATACGCACGTCAGTTCTTAGGTCAGATGGAAAAACCCGATGTTGAAGACATCGAAGGCTTGTCACCTGCTATCTGTATCGACCAGAAAACCACAAGCAAAAACCCACGTTCAACAGTAGGTACTGTTACCGAAATTTACGATTACTTAAGGCTTTTGTACGCACGCTGCGGTACACCGCACTGTCCCAAGTGCGGAAAGGTTATCGAAAAGCAGACAATTGACCAGATTGTTGACAGCGTAATGAGCCTTCCTGAAAGAAGCCGTATCCAGATACTTTCACCTGTCATTAGAGCAAAAAAGGGTGAACATTTAAAGGTTTTTGAAAACGCCAAAAAAAGCGGCTATGTAAGAGTACGTGTTGACTCAATTATGTATGAGCTCAGCGAAACTATTGCTCTTGATAAGCAAAAACGGCACAATATCGAAATTGTAATCGACCGTCTTATTGTTAAGGAAGAAATACGAAGCCGACTCACACAGTCCTTAGAGCTGGCGTTGCATCTTGCAGGTGGCCTGGTTATAGTGCTTACCGATGAGGAGGAGCTTCTCTTTAGCCAGAACTATGCCTGCCCCGACTGCTCAATCAGCGTTGAGGAGTTTTCGCCCAGAACATTTTCATTCAACAGTCCTTTCGGTGCTTGTCCTGTTTGCTCAGGGTTGGGTGTTCTTAAAAAAATCGACCCCAGGCTCATACTTGTGTCAAGCGAGCTTTCTATATTGGAGGGAGCTTTTGCCGTAAGCGGTTGGAGAGCTGCCGATAAGGATACCTCTGTTGCAAATGCCGTGTATAAAGCACTAAGCAAAACCTATGGCTTTAATCTTAACACCCCTGTTAAAAATCTGCCCCGTGAGGTTATTCAGATAATCCTCTACGGACCAGGGAAGGATACTATAGAGGTTGAATATATAAGCGAAAACGGAAACGTACGTCACCGCAAAATCCAGTTTGAGGGCTTGGTAAATAACCTGCAGCGCCGCTATGACGAAACAAATTCCGAATGGGTAAAGATGGATATCGAAGGCTTAATGCGTGAAATCTCCTGCGATGCCTGTGAGGGTAAAAGGCTCAAAAAGGAAACCCTTGCAGTAACCGTAGGCGGCAAAAACATTCACGAATTTTGCGACATGCCCATAAGCGACGAGATTGAATTTGTAAAGAAGCTTCCCGAGCTTTTCTCGGATATGCAAAAGTCAATTTCCGAGCAGATTATAAAGGAAATTGTTTTCCGTCTGGAATTTTTACGGAATGTTGGGTTAGAATATCTTACCCTCACACGCTCCTCGGGAACACTCTCGGGGGGCGAAGCTCAGAGAATACGCCTTGCCACACAGATTGGCTCGGGACTTGTGGGCGTTATGTACATCCTTGACGAACCCAGCATTGGTCTTCATCAGCGTGACAACGGAAAGCTTTTGGATTCCCTTAAACGTTTAAGAGATTTAGGTAACACCCTTATCGTGGTTGAGCACGACGAGGACACCATGCGTGAGGCAGACCACATTGTGGATGTTGGCCCTCTGGCAGGTATCCACGGCGGCGAAATTATTGCTCAGGGCACCTGTGACGAAATCATGAAGTGTACAAACTCTCTTACAGGCGATTACCTCTCAGGCAGGAAGAAAATCCCCGTGCCAAATAAACGCAGAAGCGGTAACGGTAAAATACTCACCGTTAAGGGTGCACAGGAAAACAACCTTAAGGATATCGATGTTAAAATCCCCTTGGGCAAGTTTGTTTGCGTAACAGGCGTGTCAGGCAGCGGAAAATCGAGCCTTGTAAACAGCGTTATCTATAACCGCCTTGCATACGAGCTTAACCGTGCCCATACAGTAGCAGGAAAGCACCGTGGTATCGAAGGCTTGGAAAACCTTGACAAGGTTATCAACATTGACCAGTCGCCCATAGGCAGAACCCCTCGAAGCAACCCTGCAACCTATACAGGTCTTTTCAGTGACATACGTGAGCTCTTTGCCCAGACCCCCGATGCCAAGGCAAGAGGCTACCAGGCAGGACGCTTTTCCTTCAATGTGCGTGGCGGCAGATGCGAAGCTTGTACAGGTGACGGTATTTTAAAGATTGAAATGCACTTTTTGCCCGATGTGTACGTGCCCTGCGAGGTTTGTAAGGGCAAACGCTACAACCGTGAAACCTTAGAGGTTAAGTTCAAGGGCAAGAGCATTGCAGATATCCTTGAACTTACAGTTGACGAGGGCGTAGAGTTCTTTGAGAGCATCCCCAAAATTAAGCGCAAGCTTGAAGTGTTGCAGGATGTAGGTCTTGGCTATATAAAAATAGGTCAGCCTTCCACAACCCTTTCGGGCGGTGAAGCACAGCGAGTTAAGCTTGCAACCGAGCTTTCAAAACGCCCCACGGGAAAAACCATATACATCCTTGACGAGCCCACAACAGGTCTTCACACCGCCGATGTTCACAGGCTGATTACAATGCTTAACAAGCTTGTAGATTCGGGAAATACCATTGTTGTTATTGAGCATAATCTTGATGTTATAAAAAGTGCCGATTATATTATTGACATGGGGCCCGAGGGCGGCAACGCAGGCGGCGAGGTAGTTGCATGCGGTACCCCTGAGGAGGTAAGCCGTGTTGAAAAATCCTATACAGGTCAGTTCTTGAAAAATATATTGGCAAACGAATAACCAACGCCCTCTCTGAATATTATGTTCAGAGGGGGTTTTTACGTGAAATTTTACTCCCCTCGTATTAAAATTTTGCGGTAGAAAGGTTATGTGAATAAGCATGGACGAAAAGATGCATTCAGTTGTTATGGAAAACAGACGCAGGCTTGCAGTAAGTTGCTGTGAGGAGGTTGTGAGCCTTAACGAAAACGAAATAGTCCTTTCCTGTGAGGACAGCAGCATTGTCATTAAGGGTGCAGGCTTAAGTGTTGAGGAGGTTTCCAGACAAAGCGGCGATGTTATTGTCACCGCAGATATAATCGACAGCATTGTTTACCAGAAAGGGCACAAAAAGTCACGTGAGGGCATTTTTAGGAGGATAGTAAAGTGATTGTATCGGATGCGGGGCAGGCAAAGGTTTTTGTTATAAATATCGTATTCGGAATGCTTTGCATAATGCTTTATGATGTTCTGGGAGTATGTGTAAACAGGGCAGAGCGGTCAAAAAAATTTGTTGTTCTTACCGACTGCGTGTATCTTGTCGGGGCATTTGTGCTTATGCTGTTTGCCTCTGTAAAATACAACCTTGGTGCGTTCCGCTATTATCAGGTTATGGCACTTTTATCAGGAATGCTTTTATATAAGGCTATTTTTTCACACATTGTGAAAAAGGTTGCAGCGGTGCTCAGCGGGGTAAGTGTATATATCTTTAAGCTTTTATTTGCACTGATACGTAAACCTGTTATGCTATTATTAAGAGCCTTATTTACGGTAACAGATGCGGCAGAGAACAGGATAATTTTCTTTTGCCACAAGGCAAAAAGGCGTGCAGATAAGGTAAAACTGAAAAACAAAAGAAAGCAAAAAAATGTAAAAAAAAGGCTCGAAATGATATAAAAAACTCTTTACAAATGCAAAAAATGATGTATAATATATTTGTTATACAGAAGGTGGGGTATTGTAATGAAAAACACAACATTGACGCCTAAAAAAATTGCAGGGCGTATATGCTGGCTTGTTGTCATCGTGATAACCGTAATCTGTCTGGTATCTCAGCAAATTACAATTAATAAGTATGCTGAAAGGGTAGCAAAGCTTGAAAGCGAACGTGATAATCTTAAGGAGTATAACGACGAGCTGTCAACCATGACAGAGCTTACCGATGAGGACTATGAGCGTGCTGCACGTGAGCAGGGCTACGTCCGTCCAAATGAGGTTATTATTAAAGAAGCTGAATAAAGCTGCTGCATACTGAAGGGAGATAAGTTCATAAATGGCTTTGGAGATTGGCGCAATTGTTGAAGGTAAGGTTTCGGGTATTACAAACTTTGGTGCATTTGTTGATTTGCCCGAGGGCAAAACCGGTCTTGTACATATTTCGGAGGTTGCTCGCAATTATGTTAAGGACATAAAGGAGCATCTCACAATAGGACAGGTTATAAAGGTTAAGGTGCTCACTATGGAGCCCGGCGGTAAAATCAGCTTGTCAATAAAGAAAGCATTTGAACCCAGAGCAAAGGCAGCGGCATTTACCGGTGCACCTGCCGAGGTTGACTTTACACGTAAATCCGACGAGCAGTTTATGGCTCTTTCCTTTGAAGAAAAGATGGCACAATTCAAATCTACCAGCGACGAAAGAATGCAGGATATTAAGCGCAATACCGATTCTAAGCGCGGTAGCTACAGAAGAGGAAACAACTGATAAAAAAAGGTCCACATATGTGGACCTTTTTTTATCAGTTGTTTCCTCTTCTGTAGC
>JAFUJG010000192.1 GCA_017468215.1 Clostridia bacterium
AAACGCACATGGCATAAGAAATACTGAGCTATCCGAAACGAAGTGAGGCGAATAGCTCGTATGCGAAAACCACCCATGATTGACAAACCGTGGGTGCGGTCAGAATGGATGCGGTTGACCGTGTGTTTACTCCTCTGTAAGTTTTAGTAGTAATTATTGCCAAGGAGTGTCGGAGACACTTTGTTCTGTAAATGGGTCGTCGAGGCGCCGACTCCTACAAGTAGGGGCGATTCACGAATCGCCCAGATTATTCAGGATGTGTGGTACCGGGGGGGTCTGACCCCGCCGGCATCAAAGAGGGGAAAAGTCCTGTAGGCAAAAGGGTTCGGGAAGGGGTTTTCCTTGACAAAGATGCATATTTGTTATATAATACAATTTATATGAATAGATAAAAACTAAGAGGAGTGATTCTAATGGCAGAACAGGTTTTAATGACTGCTGAGGGTCTTGCAGCACTTCAGGCGGAACTTGAAGAAAGAAAAACAGTTAAAAGGAAAGAAATTAAAGAGGCAATCAAGGTAGCACGTGGCTATGGCGACTTGTCAGAAAACAGCGAATATGATGAAGCTAAGGATGCACAGGCACAGAACGAGCTTCGTATTTCCGAAATTGAGGAAACATTGAAGCATGTTGTCCTTATTGACGAAAATAGTGTACAGGACGGCGTTTCGGTTGGCAGCCGTGTAAAGGTTTATGATGTGGAATTTGACGAAGAAGTTGTTTACAAGATTGTAGGCAGCACCGAAGCTGACCCTGCACAGTTTAAAATTTCTAACGAATCCCCTGTGGGAAGTGCACTTTTAGGTCATAAGGTGGGCGACAAGGTTGCTGCTGTTACACCCATGGGCACATTGGAATTTGAAATAAGAGAAATTGTAAAATAAAAAATCGGCTCATTGAGCCGATTTTTTATTTTACAATTTCCGTAAGGGCGTGCATTACACGCCTGTCAGAATTTTCAAGCCTTAATAACAAATGCACGTGATTAGGCATAATAACATATTTGTCAACGGACACGCAATGATAATGGGCGATTATATTTAATATTGCGGAATTTACGATTTCACCATATTGGGATAATTGCGGGCGACCGATGGTCGCCCCTACAAAAAATGATATAAACTTATAAAACTTTAATAATATCTTCAACAAGGCTTGTATCTGCTTTTTCAATTTCGCCACGGTCGCACATTGCAACAAAGGCAGGGTCAAGAGGAAGTGAAGCAAAGGCAGGAATACAGAACGCATCCGCAATCTCACGAGCTTTACTTTCACCAAAAACGGATATCTTTTTGCCGCAGTCGGGGCAAACAAGATAGCTCATGTTTTCAACAATACCTAATGTGGGAATGTTCATTTTGCGTGCCATATTAACGCTCTTTGCTACAATCATTGCAACAAGGTCCTGAGGAGTTGTTACAATAACTGCACCGTTTACAGGAACGGACTGGAACACTGTTAATGGACCGTCGCCTGTTCCGGGAGGCATATCGATAAAAAGATAGTCTAAATCGCCCCAGAAAACATCTGTCCAGAACTGTTTAACGGTACCGCCGATAACAGGACCACGCCATACAACAGGGTCGGTTTCGTTCTCTAAGAGCATATTAAGGCTCATAAGTTTAATGCCAAGCTCTGTAGTGGCGGGCATGATACCAAATTCGCTGCCTTCGGCCTTTGTTTTTACGCCAAAAGCCTTGGGAATGGAAGGGCCAGTGATATCGGCATCCAGAATGCCAACCTTTTGCCCTGCTTTGCCATAGCTACAGCTAAAAGGCTTGTAACAGAGGATTTACCCACGCCGCCTTTGCCGCTGGCTACAGCGATAACCTTATCGATTTTGCTGTAGCTGTTACATTCTGCAAGAAATGACTGAGGAGCTTTTCTCGAAGCACAGTTTTCGCCGCAGGATGAACAGTTATTTGTACATTCGCTCATGATAATTCTCCTTTAAGGAACGGGTACACACCCGTTTATTCATTTTATATTTGTGCGAGGAAATCCGAATGCGTGTGCTGACGTTGGGTCGGGAGTGTCCCCGTACTATACGAACATGGAATTTAGTGAAATTTGTTGATGATTGCAACACGGGCGACCTATGGTCGCCCCTAAGTTGTATACGTTTATTATATACTTATTATTTCCCGAAGTCAAACTATAATTACAATTGATGCTCGGTCATATACTTGCGGTACTTTTTGGGCATCATCTGCGTCTGGAGTTTTTCGTTTTTTCGCTCACGGATGGAAATTGCACTGTAAAAGTTTTTCCAAAGCATGCGATAAGTTTCCTCCTCGGCTGAAAGCTGGGGCGGGGTGAGACCTTCTGCGTCTGTTATAAACCAGGTGCCTCGGGAGCACACTCCCGCTTTTTTTCTTGTGACGTCGTGGATTACAAAGGGGATGTTTTTAAGCCTGTCGGCAAAATGGGGCATCAGAAGTGCGAGAATATCGTTGTCGGGCTCCATGGGGGCATATTCCACACCGCCTTCCATAACGGCAAAACGCAAAAAGCCTTTCATGCGGTCGGCTTCATAGGAAACACGCCTCTCAAGATTGTATGCCCGCATAATATCGGGCACAGACATGTATTCTTGTGTACGTTTTCCGTATTTTAAGGCGTATAGGATGTAGATATAGCTTGCAGTATAACAATCTTTGTCCGATGATAAAAACACGTAATACGACCGTTTAAAGGCATTATAGCCTGCAAGGTCGAAAAGCGTGCTTCTGACAAGCTCTGCATTGCGGTTGTCGGTGGGTATGTGGATAACCTCTGTATCGATACAGAGCTGAACGTTGTTTTCGCTGCAAATTTTAACAGGGCGGATACGGTTTTTCACAGCGTAATGCACTGCCGATAAAAAACCGTCAAAGGTAGAATCGAAGGTTAATATTAAATCTGACACTGTATCACCTCACAAATTTATTTTAAAAGCAACGGCGAGGGATGGAAAAGCGAGGTCTGTATAGGATTTTCAATCGCTTCGGGAGGCAGGTGTGCGGTCAAAGAGCTATAGATAAAACCATGTTCCATTTTAAGGGCACTGTACATGTATTTTCCGTTGCAGGTAATGAAATATGCTGCTCGCTTTAAAACCACGCCTAAACGCTTTAAAGCATCAAAATCCAGCCTTGTGCCACGGCGTGCAACAAAAATGCGGCGTGCACTTTTTACGCCTATCCCGGGCACACGCAAAAGCATTTCATAGGGGGCGGTATTGACCTCGATGGGGAAAAGATGAAGATTGTTCATCGCCCAGTTGCACTTGGGGTCTAACAGCGGGTCAAGGAAGGGTTTGTCCTCCGACAGGATTTCCTCGGCCTTAAAACCGTAAAACCGAAGGAGCCAATCTGCCTGATAAAGCCGATGTTCCCTGAGTAGCGGCGGCGAGGTTTTTGGCAAGGCAGGGTGATTGCCTATGGGAATATAGGCTGAAAAGTAAACCCTTTTAAGGTTAAATTTATTGTATAAACCTTCTGTAAGGCGGATAATTTTGTAGTCAGAATCCTCTGTGGCACCTACAATCATCTGTGTGGACTGCCCTGCAGGAACAAAGGCAGGGGCATGACGGTAAATGGTAAGCTCCTCCTTGCGGGCAATGATGCCCTGTTGTATCTGGCGTATGGGGGCAAGCACCTTTTCACGGCTTTTCTGCGGAGCAAGGAGCTTTAAGCTTTGCTCGCTGGGAAGTTCTATGTTGGCGCTCATTCGGTCGGCCATAAGCCCCAATTGGTAAATTAAGCGAGGGTCTGCACCGGGGATTGCTTTAACGTGCACATAGCCCGCAAAGCCGTATTCACGGCGGATTATTGTGAGGGTTTCAAGCAAAAGCTCGGCTGTATAATCCGGGCTTTTAACTATGCCTGAGGATAAAAATAAGCCTTCTACATAATTTCGCTTGTAAAAGTTAATAAACAGTTCAGCAAGCTCACGAGGGGTAAATGCCGCACGGGGAATATCGTTTGAGGAACGGCAATGGCAGTATTTGCAGTCGTTTATACAATAGTTTGTAAAAAGCACCTTCAAAAGGGAAATACATCTGCCGTCCTCTGAAAAGCTGTGGCAACAGCCTGCCGGAGAAGCGTTGCCTATTATTCCGTCGTTTTTACGCCTTGAGCCTGAGGATGAGCATGACACGTCGTATTTGGCGCTGTCGGCAAGTATAGTGAGTTTTTCGGCAAGTTCCATAGTGAGCCTCCGTTGTAATCAGATAATCTAAAAATAGTCCCTCGGCGGGCAGAAAAATTGATTGTAAATATAGCATAACACATACACACGAAAAAAGCAAACAAATGTTCGTATTTTTGCGAAAGAAATTTTTGGGCACAAAAAAACAAGATTTTTTCGAAAAAAGTATTGACAAAATACGAAGAATGCTTTATAATAGACCTTGCGTTTGAGCGCAAAGGTAATATGGCGGTGTAGCTCAGTTGGCTAGAGCAAACGGTTCATACCCGTTAGGTCGGTGGTTCAAGTCCACTCGCCGCTACCACCTTTGGCCCGATGGTCAAGCGGTTAAGACACCGCCCTTTCACGGCGGTATCGGGGGTTC
>JAFUJG010000019.1 GCA_017468215.1 Clostridia bacterium
ACAGCTATCGCCAAAGGTATCGAGCTTATAAATACAGCTAAGCCCACTAAGGAAACAATCTCTATACGAAGCCTCGAAGCTCTTGAAAAGGTGGCTGACGGCAAGGCAACAAAGCTTATTGTTCCTTCCGAAATTCAGAACCTCACAACATTGGCGGCATCATTAAAAGAGGTTATGAACGACAAATAGAATTGAGTGATTTTAATGAACAGTTTAAAAACCAGGATTAGTAAGCTTTTCAAAAATAAAACATTTATCATAGGGGCAGCATCATTTATGCTGCCTGCCCTTGTGTTATATGTTATTTTTGCCATAAACGGTGTGCATCCCTTTGGTGATAAGCAGATTCTTGTTACAGACCTGTGGCATCAGTATTATCCCTTCCTTTGCGAAATGCAGGCAAAACTTAAAGCAGGGGAGTCACTTCTCTATTCTGAAAACATCGGTCTGGGTATAAATTTCTGGGCGTTGATTGCATATTACTGTGCAAGCCCCTTGAATTTCTTGATTACATGGGTACCCAAAACAGCACTCCGTGACCTTCTTGCGGTTATGGTTGCTTTAAAGGTTGGTTTTTCCTCGCTTTTCTTCTCTTTTTATCTTAAAAAGGTTTTTAAGCGTTACGATATGTCAACAGTAGCATTTTCCATGCTTTACGCTCTGTGCGGATATGTGCTGGGCTATTACTGGAACATCATGTGGCATGACTGCGTTATGCTGCTGCCTCTTGTAATGCTGGGCGTTTACAGCATCATAAAGGAAAACAAATGGGTGTTGTATGTTATATCTTTGGCATTGGCAGTTATAAGTAACTTTTATATCGGTTTCATGGTATGTATATTCACTGCCATATATTTCTTTATCGAGTGTATAAAGACAAACCTTACTTTTAAAAAGTTTTTGCAGAAGCTTGGCATTATTGCCGTTTGCTCCGTTGTTGCACTGGCCTTAACGGCATTTATTACCATACCTGCTTATAACGCTCTGGGCGAAACTGTTTCAAGTGTACCTAAAACAACTACGGAAAAAAGCTTTATTGAAGAATTTAAGAGCACCCTTTCTGATGCAGGTGATGACCTTAAGGATGACGGACTTGATATTATCGGCAGACTGGCATCCTTTAATGAGCCTGTACCCAAGGAAGGCCTGCCAAACATCTTCAGCGGCTTTATTTCGATAATTCTTTTGGGATTTTTCTTTGTATCAAAAAAAATCCCCTTGAGCGAAAAGCTTGCAAATGCTTTAATGCTCGTTATACTGTTTCTGAGCTTATCTATAGGCGACCTGGATATTATCTGGCACGGCTTCCATAAGCCTAACATGGTGCCATACCGTTATGCTTTTGTTATTTCATTTACGCTTGTTACAATAGCATACCGCACATTTGCGGCAGAGTTTGACAGCGAAGGCGAGGGAACAAAGCTTAATGCATTTACCCTCGGTGTACCGTCACTTGTTGCCCTTGCTGTGATTGCATGTGCATGGAAGGAGGCAGCTCTTGCCACTATCCTTGGCTGTGCATCGT
Organism: Clostridia bacterium; assembly: GCA_017468215.1. Lineage (GTDB taxonomy): Bacteria > Bacillota > Clostridia > UMGS1883 > UMGS1883 > RGIG1927. Next base: position 1,526 of record JAFUJG010000019.1, read on the forward strand.
TAGCTGTTGTTTATTTTGTAATTTTTATGTCAATAAAGCAGGAAAAGCTTCCTGCAATGAGAGCAAAATGGAAAGATGCTCTTTGTTGCTTTATTGTGCTGGAGGTGCTTATTAATACAGTTATAGCAGTACCGACCGTAAGAACAACGGTTTACTCAACCTATTATTACCGTGGCGAAGAAATCGAGAGGCTCCTTGAAGATGTGGACGCTGATGAAAAATATACACGAGTAGAGACCAGCCAGGAGTATATCCTTAACGATTCAGCACTGTACGGTTTTAAGGGCGTGTCAACATTCACATCAACAGCCGA
>JAFUJG010000193.1 GCA_017468215.1 Clostridia bacterium
GCCGCATTGGAAAGGTTAAAGGTCATCTCTCCCATTTTGCCCAGTCGCCATGTAACATCTTCGTTAATTTCGCACTCAACTGTCACAAGCTGAGCGTTGTTTTCACGATTAAAGTCAACAGCAGCAAGCTTTTTACCTGTTCCAACGTTTGTAATTACATAATACTTGTTGCCGATTTCTTCTTTTTCACTTATAATTGTAACAGTATATGTTTCCTGCGACCATTCAACCTTCATGCCACGTTCTTCACATTCTGCTCTTAAAGCTATGTAACCGTCTTCCTCATCGGGAGCTAAAGTATCACCGATTACTTTGTAAAGTGCAGACTTTACAATCCATGTTGTGCCGTTGTCAATATAGGCACTGCCCTGTTCAACCGCTTCACCGTCGATTACAATATTCACATCATAAAAGTAATCTGCCGCATGCACAGGTATCACAGAAATCATCATAGCTAAAGCTATGACAAATGCCATAAATTTTTTCATTTTACCACTCCTTAAACTTGATAGTAATATAATACAACAAATTTACAAATTATTCAAGCATTTACTAAAATAAAAACACCGCATTTTCATGCGGTGTTTAAGAACCAAATATACCCTTTTCTTGTTAAAATTACTTTGCAATAGAATACTTTTCCTTATACATTTTGTACTGTGCTGTAAAGAATTCTTCTGTCTGAACCATGTTATTCAAATGCTCGTGTGCTTCCATGCTGTCACGGTCAATTTCAAGCATGCAAACCGCAACGTTTGAGCAATGGTCTGCTATACGGGAATAGTTGTTAAGAAGGTCGGAAAGGATAAGGCCCATTTCAATAGAGCACTTGCCTTCCTGAAGGCGTACAACATGGTTAGTCTTAATCTTAACCTTAAGTCTATCAACAACCTGTCTTAAGGGTTCAACATTCTTTGCAACATCAAGGTCGTCCTTTTCAAAAGCCTCGTGAGTCATTGTTATAAGCTCTGTTACCGCAGAAGAAATAACGCTGAGCTCTCTGAGTGCAGAGTCGGAGAATTTAAGGTCTTTGTGTTCAATTTCCTCAAGGTTCTGAGTAATAATTGCAGAATAGTCACTGATACGCTCAATGTCGTTAATACACTGCAAAAGCTCTGTTGTTGTTTTACTGTCGTTTCCGGAAAGGTCTGTTTTTGCAATCTTTACCAGATAGGTAGAAATCTTATCCTCGTATACATCAATAAGATTTTCACTTTCGATGATTTTTTCAACAAGCTCTTTGTCATAATTTTTGATAAGACTTGTAGCATCGATAACAGCGTCACGTGCCTTCATACTCATTGTGCATACCAGCTCACGGCATCTTTCAACAGCGACCGAGGGAATCGAAAGGAATCTGTCATCAAGCACGTCAAATTCGGATACAGTTTCCTGCTTTTTCGACTTGATTGTCTTGATTGCAATGTTTGCAATGGGCTTATAGAACCAGATAAGAACAGATGCCGCAATAACGTTATAAACGGTGTGTACTGTAGCAATGCCTGCAATTGTAGCATTTGTATGCATAAACGAAAAATCAAACATGCTGTGAAGCACCGCAAATGCAACATACACAATTGTAACGCCTATAATTTTAATATATACGCAGGACACAGCAACTCGCTTTGAGTCAGTATTACCTGTGATGGATGAAATAACAGGTGTGATTGTTGTACCGATGTTCTGACCCAAAATAACAGGAATTGCAACTGTGAAGGGAATGTTGCAGGATAACGCCAACGCCTGCAAAATACCGATAGAAGCAGAGGAAGACTGGATAATTGCGGTAAGAAGTGTACCTGCAAGGATAGCAAGAATGGGGTTTTCAAATGCAATCAAAAGATTCTGGAAAGAGGGGTCATCCTTAAGACCACTCATTGCACCACTCATCATGTCCATACCAAACATAAGAACAGCAAAACCGATTAAAATGGTAGCAATGTTCTTTTTCTTATCGGACTTACACGCCATAACCATAACCACGCCGATAACCATAAGAACAGGCGTAAAGGATGTGGGTTTTAAAAGCTTGAGCCAAATGGGGCCTGAACCGTCAATACCGGACAAGCTTAAAAGCCATGCGGTAACCGTTGTACCAACGTTAGCACCCATAATAACAGCGATAGTCTGTCCAAGCTTCATAATACCTGAGTTTACAAAGCCTACAAGCATAACTGTTGTAGCGGAAGATGACTGAATAATTGCAGTTACAAAGAAACCGAGCAGAAAGCCGATAAATCTGTTCGCCGTAAGCTTAGAAAGAATCATCTCAAGCTTGCCGCCTGCTAATTTTTTAAGGCTATCGCCCATTACATCCATACCGTAAAGGAACAAGCCGAGACCGCCCGCTAAGGTAAGTATAGAGAAAATATCCATAATGTCCTCCAAAGTCATCAAAAGTTAATTATATGTAACTTTTATGTTACATACAATTTGATAATATCACAATTTATTTCCCAAATCAACAACAACTTTACTGATTCTTAATCGTTTTTTTGTTTTCTTTAGTAAAAATAAACCTCTGTGTTTGTTACACAGAGGTTTAAACATCAAGTTTTAAGGGCTTAAATTTTAAATAATCCGAAGATACCAAAAAATAGTTTTCACGCTTTGGAGTGTGACTTAGTGCCTGCCTGCCGTGTAAATGCCCATAGATACAGTACTTTACGTCATATTCGTCCAGAATATCCGCAAAACCGTCTTCAGGCGGATAATGCAGTGCCGCTATAAGACCCTTGGGGTCTTGGGCAAGTCCTGCCTCAAGGGACAACCTGAGCCTGCCAAGCTCTCGATTATACATTTTTTCGTCACTTTTTTTAAAATCCTTATCCGAGGGTGTAATCCATCCTCTTGCAGCACATATTGCATAGTCTTGATACATATACGTGCTGTTATGAATAAAATGAATGTTTTCAAGATTGTTCTCGGCTAAAAATGCGTTAAGCTTAGCTTTGGTTTCCCACCAATAGTCATGGTTTCCCTTGCTCATAAGCTTAATGCCCGGAAGATGTGAGAGAAATTCAAAGTCAGGTAGTGCATCGCTGATATATGTTGCCCAGGAAAAATCACCGTTTATAATCACAACATCATCTGTCGAAACAGTTTTTGACCATTCGTCTTTAATTCGTTCAACGTAGTTATGCCAATTGTCGCCGAATATGTCCATGGGTTTATAATTCCCAAGGGGCAAATGTAAATCACTTAATGCAAAAAGTGCCATACTCTCACCTCACCTTTTAGTATATTTTGTTTATCTTATGACAATAATATTATCGAACCCGGATTCATATTTTTGTAAAGGAGTGTCCCTATGGATACAGCATCAAAAATCATCAAGGGTATTACATGTGAAGTAAACACTTGTGAATACCACACTCAGGATAACCAGTGTGCCGCCGGAAACATTAAGGTAACACACTACGGTGCCGACACAAAGGAACAGACAGACTGCTCCACTTTCAAGAAAAAGCTTTAAAAGAAACCCGGTTTCAAATTCCGAAACCGGGATTTTCTTTTTTAGATATTCAAGAACTTATAAACAGCATCAATCATTTCTGTTTTCTCGTAAACATCTGTAAAGCGGACTTCCTTTGTACGAAGCTCGTTGAGAGATACAGGAATATCCATTCCGCTTGCTGCATTAAGAGCATCAAGAAGTTCAAATTCATCCTTGCCGTCTACATTTTCACCAAGTGCTGTGAGAACCGCTTCGTTAAACTTGAAGGGGCTTGCTGTAGAAGCAATAACTGTCTTTGTCATATCGCCTGTTTTCTTTACATAATCATCGTAAACCTTAACGGCAACTGCAGTATGTGTATCCATTGTATAGCCATATTCAGCTTTATGCTCAC